>NZ_JCBATA010000055.1:0-53784 GCF_059816245.1 Frankia sp. RB5 | reverse complement strand
CGCTGGCGGACTTCGCCGACAAGATCGACGCCAACCCCGGCGCGCTGGTCCAGGTCGTGTTCACCCAGCTCGGCGAGATGGTGACGGCGACCCAGTCCTGCACCGACGAGACGCTGCAGCTGCTCGGCGTCACGCTCGGGTACGAGGTGCAGATCGTCAGCCCCGAGGACGAGGACAAGGAGCTGCTGGAGAGCTTCGACCTGTCCTTCGGCGGCGAGTACGGCGACGATGTCGAGCTGGCCATCCGGCCGCCGGTGGTGACCGTCATGGGTCACGTCGACCACGGTAAGACGAAGCTCCTCGACGCCATCCGCTCCACGGACGTGGTCGGGGGCGAGGCCGGGGGCATCACCCAGCACATCGGTGCCTACCAGGTGCGGGCGACGGTCGACGGCGACGAGCGACCGATCACCTTCATCGACACCCCGGGTCACGAGACCTTCACCGCCATGCGTGCCCGCGGTGCCCAGGTCACCGACATCGTGGTCCTGGTCGTCGCGGCGGACGACGGCGTGAAGCCGCAGACCATCGAGGCGCTCAACCACGCCCAGGCGGCGAACGTGCCGGTGGTCGTCGCGGTCAACAAGGTCGACAAGGAGGGGGCGGACCCCGCCAAGGTGCGCGGCCAGCTCACCGAGTACGGCCTGGTGGCCGAGGAGTACGGCGGCGACACGATGTTCGTCGACGTCTCCGCGCGCAACCGGACCAACATCGACGGGTTGCTCGAGGCGATCGTCCTGACCGCCGACGCCTCGCTGGACCTGCGGGCGCCGACGGGCACGGAGGCCCAGGGCGTCGCGATCGAAGGCCGTCTCGACCGTGGCCGCGGCCCGGTGGCGACGGTGCTCGTCCAGCGCGGCACGTTGCGGGTCGGCGACTCGGTCGTCGCCGGCGAGGCGTTCGGTCGCGTCCGCGCCATGCTCGACGAGCATGGCGGTCAGGTCACCGAGGCGGGCCCGGCCCGCCCGGTGCAGGTGCTCGGCTTCACCAGCGTCCCCGATGCGGGTGACAACTTCCTGGTGGTGCCCGAGGACCGGGTGGCCCGTCAGATCGCCGAGCGTCGCCAGGCGCGTGAGCGCAACGCCGAGCTCGCGCTCAGCCGTGGCCGTCCGACCCTGGAGACGATCCTCGAGCGGATGAAGGAGGGCGAGAAGACCCAGCTCAACCTCATCCTCAAGGGTGACGTCTCCGGGTCCGTCGAGGCCCTTGAAGACGCCCTGCTCAAGATCGACGTCGGCGACGAGGTCGGTCTGCGGATCATCGACCGCGGTGTCGGCGCGATCACCGAGACCAACGTCATGCTGGCGTCGGCCTCGGACGCGATCATCATCGGCTTCAACGTCCGCCCGCAGGGCAAGGCGACGGAGCTGGCCGACCGCGAGGGCGTGGAGGTCCGCTACTACTCGGTGATCTACCAGGCCATCGAGGACATCGAGAACGCCCTCAAGGGCATGCTCAAGCCGGTCTACGAGGAGGCCCAGCTCGGCACCGCCGAGGTGCGCGAGGTCTTCCGCGTGCCGCGCATCGGCAACGTCGCGGGTTCGCTGGTCCGGTCCGGGATCATCCGCCGCAACACCAAGGCCCGCCTCATTCGCGACGGTGTGGTCGTGGCGGACAACCTCACGGTCGAGTCGCTCAAGCGGTTCAAGGACGACGCCACCGAGGTCCGCGAGGGCTACGAGTGCGGTATCGGCCTCGGGTCGTTCAACGACATCAAGGTGGATGACGTCATCGAGACCTTCGAGCAGCGGGAGGTTCCCCGCGTCTGAGGCACGACGTCGATCGGTGCCGGCCGGCCAGCCAGTGCGGCCGGCCGGCGCCGGACACCCGTGCCGCACAGCGGGAGACGATCATGTGGATCGGAACCCTCAGCCTGGATCTTCTCCTCGGGGACGTGCACTCCCTCAAGGAGAAGCGATCGGTGGTCCGGCCGATCATCGCCGAGGTGCGGCGCCGCTTCGCGGTGAGCGTTGCCGAGACCGGACAGCTTGACCTGCACCGCCGCGCCGAGATCGGGGTGGCGGTCGTCGCCGCCGACCGGGCGCACTGCGCCGAGGTCCTGGCGGCCTGTGAACGGCTCGTGGCGGACCGGCCCGAGGTCGAGGTGCTCGCCGCTCGCGAGCGCCTTCTCGCCGAGGACGACGCCGACGGCCAGCCGCACGCGACGGCGGGCCTGCCTGACTGACCGCTCGCCCGGAGGGGGCCGCACCCCCACCCCCGCCCGGGCGGCGGACCGCGACGCCCGCCCGGTGGTGGGGCGCGCTGCCCGCCCTCGCAGCGGGGCACACACGGAGCAAGGAGATGAACGGTGGCTGATCCGGCCCGGGCGCGGCGGCTGGCCGTGCGTATTCGCGAGGTGGTCGCGTCCACACTGGAGCGTGGCGTGAAGGATCCGCGGCTCGGCATGGTCACGGTCACCGACGTGCGGGTGACGCCGGATCTCGTCGACGCGACCGTCTTCTACACCGTCTACGGCGACGAGGACGCGCGGCGCACGTCCGCGCAGGCCCTGGAGTCGGCCCGCGGCCTGCTGCGCAGCCAGGTCGGGCGGGCCACCGGCATCAAGAACACGCCGACGCTGACGTTCGTGCACGATCGACTGCCCGACGACGCACAGCACCTCGAGGACCTGATCAGCGTCGCGCGGGAGCGCGACGCCCGCCTCGCCGAGGTCCGCCGGGATGCGCAGCCCGCCGGCGACGACGATCCCTACCGTCGCCCGCGCGTCATCGACGACGATGCCGACGCCGACGGCTCCGACGAGCCCGACTCGGACGAGCCCGACTCGGACGAGGCAGACCGCGGCGAGGCCGGCCTGGGCGCCGCCGATCCCGCCGGCGCCGGCCTCGCCGACCGAGATGGCTCGCGGCGCGGGGAGGCCGACGACCTCGACGGGACCGACGGGACCGTCCGCGGCCCGGCGTGGCGGATGTACTCGGCGTCACCCGGGCAGGGTTCGGGCGCCGTCGGCGGGCAGTGACAAGCCCCTGAGGGGGACGGGCCACCCGGGTGACGGCGGGCGGCGGAGACGGCGAGGGGGCCGGCGATGACCGATCTGTGTGACACCGCGACGGGCGTCGCCGACCCGCCGCCCGCCGGCTGGGACGACGTCCCGGCCGGGCGGGCGGCCGTGGCCGCGCAACTCGCCGGTGCGGTCGCCACGGGCACGGAGGTCGTGCTCGCGGCGCACGTCAGCCCGGACGGCGACAGCCTCGGCTCGGCGCTCGCGCTCGCTCTCGCCCTGCGGGCGATGGGCGGCCGGCCGCGGGTGACCTTCGACGCCGAGCCGTTCGCGGTTCCCCGCACCCTGCGTTTCCTCGCCGGGCAGGAGCTGCTCGCCGATCCGGTGACGATCAGTGGCCCACCGGAGCTGGTGGTCTGCCTGGACGTGGCGAGCCGATCCCGGCTCGGCCGGCTGGCCCGCCTCACCGAGCCGGCCGGCAGGGGTACGTCGCCGGCGACGGGATCCCAGCCGGCGACGGGATCCCGGGAGGCGACGGGATCCCGGGAGGCACCGCGCGTGGTGGTCATCGACCACCACGCCTCCAACACCCGGTTCGGCACGCTCAACCTCGTCGATCGTGACGCGGCGTCGACCAGCGCGATGGTCATGGAGCTGATCGACGCCCTCGGCGTGCCCCTCGACGCCGACATGGCGGCGGCGATCTACACCGGCCTGGTGACCGACACCGGCTCGTTCCGGTTCGTGGCGACGACCCCCGCGGTGCACGGCCTGGCCGCCCGACTGCTGGCCACCGGCATCCGGCACGACCTGATCAGCCGGGCGCTGTGGGACACCCACCGGTTCGGCTACGTGAAGCTGCTCGGCACCGTGCTCGGCCGGGCCCGCCTGGAGCCCGAACACGACCTCGTCTGGAGCTGGTGCGGCGAGGGCGACCTGGGCACGGCCGGACTCGACCACGACGAGATCGAGGGATTCATCGACACGCTGCGCACCGTGTCGGAGGCGCAGGTCGCGGTGATCTGCAAGCAGGACGGCGCGGCCTGGAAGGTCTCGGTGCGCTCCCGCGGCGGCGTCGACGTCGGGGTGCTGTGCTCCGGTCTCGGCGGGGGCGGCCATCAGCTGGCCGCCGGCTTCACCTCCCGGGCGCACCTGGCGGCGCTGATGGACACGTTCCGCGACGCCCTGGTGCGCGCGCCGCGGCTGGCCGATCCCGCGGCCGGGCCGCTCGCGGGGCCCGACGACGCGGCTGGACGCACCACCGTCCCCGCCGCTCGCCGCGGCGGCGAGCCGTCGATCGGCCCGGCGCTGGGGCGCCGGTGAGCCCGCGCGGCCGGGCCGCGCCCGGGCCGCAGGTCGACGGGCTCGTCGTGGTCGACAAGCCGGCGGGATGCACCTCGCACGACGTCGTCGCCCGCGCCCGGCGCTTCCTCGGCCAGCGGCGCGTCGGCCACGCCGGCACCCTCGACCCGATGGCGACCGGGGTGCTGCTGCTCGGCGCCGGGCGCGGCACGCGGCTGCTGGGCCATCTCGCGCTCACCGACAAGGTGTACGACGCGACGATCCGCCTCGGCCGGACCACGACGACCGACGACGCGCAGGGCGAGCCGGTCGAGGACCGCCCGGTCGACGTCGACCCCGAGCGCCTCGCCGCGCGGATGGCGGCGCTGACCGGGCGGATCGACCAGGTGCCGTCCAGCGTCAGCGCGGTCAAGGTCGACGGGGTCCGCGCCTACGCCCGGGTGCGTGCCGGCGAGGAGGTGAACCTCGCGCCCCGGCGGGTGACGGTGCACCGTTTCGACCTGCTCGCCCGGCGCGGCGCGCACGGCGCTCCCGACCCGGCGGGGACGGATCTCGACGTGACGGTCCACTGCTCCAGCGGCACCTACATCCGGGCACTGGCCCGTGATCTCGGCGCGGCGCTGGGCTGCGGGGCGCACCTGACGGCGTTGCGGCGCACCGTCGTGGGACCGTTCGCGCTCGCGGACGCGGTGAGTCTCGACACGTTCGAACAGCGGGGACGCGCGGCGGTGACGCCGCTGGGGGAGGCGGTCGCGGCCGGTTTCGCCCGCCGTGACGTCGACGCCGGGCCGGCGCTCGACGTGGCCCATGGACGCCGGTTGGAGCCGGTCGGGCGGGCTGGCACCTACGGCGTCTTCGGCCCTGACGGCGCGGTGCTGGCGCTCGTCGAGGAGACCGCGGACACCGTCCGCTCCCTCGTCGTGTTCGCCCCGGCCTGAACCGTCCGCCCACCGCCGGTGGGTCCCGCCCGGACCGCGCCCCGCGAGAATGTCCTAGGCTTCCCCCGTGCAAACGTGGCGAGGCGCGGAGAACACGCCAGCCGACTGGGACGGCGGAGTCGTCACGATCGGCTTCTTCGACGGAGTGCACCTCGGGCACCGGCAGATCATCGGGCGGGCGGTGGCCCGTGCCCGGGAACGCGGCGAACGGTCGCTCGTGCTCACCTTCGACCCGCATCCGGGCGAGGTGCTGCGCCCGGGCAGCCATCCCGCGCTGCTGACGACCCTGCGGTTCAAGGCGGAGCTGCTGGCGGCCATCGGGGTGGACGCGATGTGCGTGCAGCCGTTCACGCTGGGGTTCAGCAAGGTGTCGGCCGCCGGTTTCGTGCGGGAGGTGCTCGTCGAGCGGCTGCGCGCCAGCGTCGTGGTGGTCGGGGAGAACTTCAGCTACGGCCACCGGGCCGCCGGACGGCTGGCCTCGCTGGAGGCGGCGGGCGCCCGCGAGGGGTTCGAGGTCGACGGGGTGCGCCTGGTCCGCGTGGGCGAGCAGGTGATGTCCTCGACCGCGATCCGCAGCCGGGTGGCCGACGGGGACGTCGAGGCGGCCGCGGCGGCGCTGGACCGCCCGCACCGGGTCGAGGGCGTCGTGGTGCATGGCGACGCGCGGGGCCGGACGATCGGCTACCCGACGGCCAACGTCGACGTGACGCCATGGGCGGCGGTGCCCGCGGACGGCGTCTACGCGGGCTTCGCCTGCTGGGACGGCCGCCGCCAGCCGGCCGCGATCTCGATCGGGACGAACCCGACCTTCGCCGGACGGGAGCGGCGCGTGGAGGCGTTTCTGCTGGACTTCGACGGGGACCTGTACGGGCAGTACATGGCCTACGAGTTCACCCACCGGCTGCGCCCGACGCTGCGCTTCGAGTCCGTCGACGAGCTCGTGACCCAGATGGCCGCGGACGTCGAGGCCACCCGGGAGCTCACCCTGACGGTGTGAGCCACCGTCCCGGGCATGTCCGTGCCGGGTCACGGCCCGCGACCCGCGGCGGGCCGACGACCGGTGGCCGGGCGGTTCCCCTCGGGTTGATAGGCTTCGGGACCAGGCGGGTGCGGCGTGTCCGGATCGCGCGGCGACGGTGCCGTGTGCCGGAGGTCGGTCCGGGTGAGGAAGACCCCGGGCGCGCGCCGTCCCGAAGCAGAAGGAGAGGGTGGAGCGTGCCGCTCGCGAACGACGTCAAACAGAAGATCATGTCCGACTACGCCACGGTCGAGAGGGACACCGGCTCGCCGGAGGTCCAGGTGGCGATGCTGACCCGTCGGATCAGCGACCTCACCGAGCACCTGAAGGTGCACAAGCACGACCACCACAGCCGCCGCGGCCTGCTTCTGCTCGTCGGGCGCCGGCGCCGGCTGCTGAACTACCTGGCGAAGACGGACATCAGCCGCTACCGCGCCCTGATCGAGCGACTCGGGCTACGGCGGTAGCACGTGAGAGGGAGCGACCCCGCCGGGGACGCTCCCTCTGACGCATCGGGGGTAGATACCGGATGCGTCGTCCGCCGGCGGGCAGATCCGCCGGCGGTGGAGGACCTGACCGGGTCCGTGGTGGTGGGAGCCGCCGGTCCTCGGTCGTGGCCGTCGGGAGCGGGCATGTCGCCCGTGGTTCCCGGGGACTTCGACTGAGCGCCGGCATCCTCAAGGACGCGGACCCGGCCGACGTACAAGATCGGCTGCGTGGACCCGGCCGAAGAAGAGGATGGAGTGGTTCGAGTGGACGACTCGACACATGCGGCCGAGGCGGTCATTGCGACCCCGGCCGGCAACCGCACGGTGCGTTTCGAGACCGGCCGGGTCGCCCGGCAGGCCGCGGGATCCGCGGTCGCCTACCTGGGCGACACGATGGTGCTCTCCGCGACGACGGTCAGCAAGAACCCCAAGGAGCAGCTCGACTTCTTCCCCCTGACGGTGGACGTCGAGGAGCGGATGTACGCCGCCGGGCGCATTCCCGGCTCGTTCTTCCGCCGCGAGGGGCGGCCCAGCGAGGACGCGATCCTCACCTGCCGGCTCATCGACCGGCCGCTGCGCCCCTCGTTCGCCAAGGGGCTGCGCAACGAGATCCAGGTCGTGGCCACCGTGCTGGCCCTCGACCCGGACACGCTCTACGACGTGGTCGCGATCAACGCGGCCAGCGCGTCCACGACCCTGTCGGGCCTGCCGTTCAGCGGCCCGATCGGCGCGACCCGCGTCGGGTACGTCGACGGCGAGTGGATCGCCTTCCCGACCCACGAGGAGCTCGCCCGCGCGACCTTCGACATGGTCGTCGCCGGCCGGGTCGTGGACGACGGTGCCGACGTCGCGATCATGATGGTCGAGGCGGAGGCCACCCCGGGCACGGTGGAGCTGATCGCCGGCGGCGCTCCCGCGCCGACCGAGGAGGTCGTCGCCGCCGGTCTCGAGGCCGCCAAGCCCGCCATCCGCGAGCTGTGCCGGGCGCAGAGCGAGCTGGCGGCCCTCGCCGGCAAGCCGGCGCGCGAGTTCCCGGTCTTCATCGACTACCACGACGACGTGCTCGACGCGCTGGCCGCGGCGGTCGGCGACGAGCTGTCCGCGGCGCTGCGCATCGCCGGCAAGGCCGAGCGGGAGAACGAGCTCGACCGGGTCCGCCAGCTCGCCGTCGAGAAGGTCACCGGCCAGTTCGAGGGCCGCGAGAAGGAGATCTCCCCGGCCTACCGCGCGCTCACCAAGAAGCTGGTGCGGGCCCGGATCGTCGGCGAGGGGGTGCGGATCGACGGTCGCGCGACCACCGAGATCCGCGCGCTGTCCGCCGAGGTGGACTACATCCCGCGGGTGCACGGCTCGGCGCTGTTCGAGCGGGGTGAGACGCAGATCCTGGGCGTCACCACGCTCGCGATGCTGCGCATGGAGCAGACGGTCGACACGCTCAACCCCGACCGCACCAAGCGCTACATGCACAACTACAACTTCCCGCCGTACTCCACCGGGGAGACGGGCCGGGTCGGATCGCCGAAGCGCCGCGAGATCGGCCACGGCGCGCTCGCCGAGCGGGCGCTGCTGCCGGTGCTGCCCAGCCGCGAGGAGTTCCCCTACGCGATCCGCCAGGTCTCCGAGGCGCTGAGTTCCAACGGCTCGACCTCGATGGGCTCGGTCTGCGCGAGCACGCTGTCGCTGCTCAACGCCGGCGTGCCGCTCAAGGCGCCGGTCGCCGGCATCGCGATGGGCCTCGTGCACGCCGACGACGCCTACGTCACGCTGACCGACATCCTCGGTGCCGAGGACGCGTACGGCGACATGGACTTCAAGGTCGCCGGCACCCGTGATTTCGTCACCGCCCTGCAGCTCGACACCAAGCTCGACGGCATCCCCGCCTCGGTGCTGGCCGGGGCGCTGCAGCAGGCCCGCGGCGCGCGCCTGGCGATCCTGGACGTCATGGCCGAGGCGATCGGCAGCCCGGACGAGATGTCCGCGCACGCCCCGCGGGTCATCTCGGTGAAGATCCCGGTCGACAAGATCGGTGAGGTCATCGGGCCCAAGGGCAAGATGATCAATCAGATCCAGGCGGACAGCGGCGCCGAGATCACCGTCGAGGACGACGGCACGATCTACATCGGCGCGGCGGACGGCACCTCGGCCGAGACCGCCCGCTCGGCGATCAACGCGATCGCGAACCCGCAGATGCCCGAGGTCGGGGAGCGCTACCTCGGTACGATCGTCAAGATCACCAATTTTGGCGCGTTCGTGTCGCTCACGCCTGGTCGGGACGGCCTGCTGCACGTGTCCAAGCTCAAGACGCTGTCGGGGGGCAAGCGGGTGGAGAAGGTCGAGGACGTGCTCACCGTGGGCCAGAAGCTCCAGGTGGAGATCACCGAGATCGACAGCCGAGGCAAGATCAGCCTGTCTCCGAGTGCCGAGGCCGCGGACGCGGCGGACGCGTCCTGACGGCCGCGCCGTGAGCGACGCCTCCACGCCCACCCGTCCCGTGGACTCCGCCGGCGCCTCCGGTGCCGGCGGGCCAGCCGCCGGCACCGGACCAGCCGGCACGGCGGGGTCCAGCGAGCCCGGCGACCGGGTCGCCCGGCTGCTCGCCGCCGGCGGGTCCGGCGAGTCGCTGCTGGGCGGTGCCGTGCGGCGCACCGTGCTGCCCGGCGGCCTGCGGGTCGTCACCGAGCGCGTCCCCGGGGTGCGCTCCGCCGCGATCGGCGTCTGGGTGGGCGTCGGCTCGCGCGACGAGACCCCGGTGACCGCCGGCTGCTCCCACTACCTGGAGCACCTGCTGTTCAAGGGGACGCCGACCCGCGACGCGCTGACCATCAGCGCGTCGCTGGAGGCGGTCGGCGGCGATCTCAACGCGTTCACCAGCAAGGAGTACACCTGCTACTACGCGCGGGTGCTGGATTCCGACCTGCCGCTGGCCGTCGACGTCGTCGCCGACATGGTCACCCGCTCGCTGGTGACCGCGGACGACGTCGAGGCCGAGCGTGGCGTGATCCTCGAAGAGATCGCCATGCACGAGGACGACCCGGGCGACGTCGTCCACGACGTGTTCGCCGAGGCGATGCTCGGCTCGTCCGCGCTCGGCCGGCCGGTGCTCGGCTCGATCGCGTCGATCGAGGGGCTGGGCCGCGAGACGATCGCCGACTACTACCGCTCGCGGTACACCCCGCCGGCGATGGTCGTCTCGATCGCCGGCAACCTCGACCACGACCGGGCGCTCGCCCTCGTCGTGGACGCCTTCGGCGATCAGCCCACGGCGGCCGCGGCGGACCCGAGCCCACTGCGTGCCGGCAGCTACGACTACCCGCCGGCGCCGGGCATCGTGGTCTCCGAGCGGCCCACCGAGCAGGCGAACCTGGTGCTCGGCACGGTCGGCATGTCGCGCCACGACCCGCGCCGGTTCGCCCTCGGGGTGCTCACCACAGCGCTCGGCGGCGGGATGAGCTCCCGGTTGTTCCAGGAGATCCGGGAGAAGCGGGGCCTGGCGTACTCCGTGTACGCGTTCGCGTCCCACTTCGCCGACGCGGGGTTGTTCGGCGTCTACGCGGGCTGTGGGCCGCGGCGCGCCGACGAGGTGCTGGAGATCGCCCGCGCCGAGGTGCGCTCGATCGCCGAGCGCGGGATCACCGCGGAGGAGCTCGAGCGGGCCCGCGGGCAGAGCCACGGCTCGCTGCTGCTCGGCCTGGAGGACACCGGCTCGCGGATGAGCCGGCTCGGCAAGAGCGAGCTCGTCCACGGGGAGCTGCTCTCCGTCGACGAGATCATGGCTCGGGTCGACGCGGTCACCCTCGACGATGTTCAGGCGGTCGCGGCGACCCTGGTCGAGCAGCCCTGGGCGCTGGGCGTCATCGGCCCGTTCGACGATCACGACTTCACCGCGGCCGTCGCCCGCTGACGGCCCGCCGGCCGCGCCCCGGACCGGGGCCGGCCGCGGGCCGCGTGCCCACTCGGCCCGCGCGTACCTGAGGAGGACTGCACCATGAGTGAGCGGCTCGCGGTGGGCGTGCTCGGCGCGCGCGGGCGGATGGGCGCGACGGTGTGCGCCGCCGTCGAGGCCGCCCCGGATCTCGCGCTCGTCGCCGCGCTGGACGCCGGCGACGACCGGGCGCCGCTGCGCGCCGCCGACGTGGTCGTCGACTTCACCACCCCGGACGCGGTGCTCGACAACATCCGCTGGTGCGTCGAGGAGGGCCGGCACGTCGTCGTCGGCACCACCGGGTTCGACGACGGGCGGCTGGCGACGGTGCGCGGCTGGCTGGGCGAGTCGCCCAAGGTCGGGGTGCTCGTCGCGCCGAACTTCGGCGTCGCCGCCGTGCTGATGATGATGTTCGCGGCGCGGGCGGCGCGCTATTTCGACTCCGTCGAGATCGTCGAGCTGCACCATCCGAACAAGATCGACGCGCCGAGCGGTACCGCGCGGCGCACCGCCGAGCTGGTCGCGCAGGCGCGGGCGGCGGCCGGTCTTGCGCCGGGCGGGCCGGACGCGACGGCGACGGCCCTCGACGGTGCCCGCGGCGCCCGGGTGGCCGGGGTGCCGGTGCACGCCGTGCGCCTCGCCGGCCTCGTCGCCCACCAGGAGGTGCTGCTCGGTGGCTCCGGCGAGACGCTGACCCTGCGCCACGACTCCTACGACCGCACGTCGTTCATGCCCGGCGTGCTGCTGGCCGTGCGTCGCGTCGCGGACCGCCCGGGCCTCACCGTGGGCCTGGAGCACCTGCTCGACCTCGACCGAACGTCAGATAGCTGACCACGGTGAGGTCAACCGGAGCCGAAAGATAGGTTTCCGGTGTGGTCGGACACGTTGACCGCCGTCTGCCGGCGGGAACCCGCAGCGTCTACGGTATCGATCTGGGCACGACGTTCAGCTGCCTCGCCCGTGTGTCGGGTTCGGGGGAGCCGCAGATCGTGCCCTTGGCCGATGGAGCGCAGACGCTGCCCAGCGTCGTGCTGTTCGTCGGTGCGGACGACTACCTGACCGGGCAGACCGCCCGCCAGCTCGCCCGCGCCCGCCCCGACGACGTCTGCTCGCTGGTCAAGCGGCGGATGGGCGACGGCGACTGGCGCTTCGTCACCCGGGGCGCGGCCTGGTCGGCGCCGGCGGTCAGCGGGCTTATCCTCAAGGCTCTGATCTCCGACGCGACGCTGGCCACCGGCGAGCCCGTCGAGGACGCCGTCATCACCGTCCCGGCGTACTTCGGCGACGAGGAGCGGCGGGCGACGGTGCTGGCCGGCGAGTACGCGGGCCTGCACGTCGTCGACGTCATCAACGAGCCGACGGCCGCCGCCCTGTCCTACGGCTTCGCCCGTTTCGAGATCGGCGGGCGGCGCACCCTCGGCGGCCCGGGCACGGTCGCCGAGGAGGTGGCCCTCGTCTACGACCTGGGCGGCGGGACGTTCGACGTGACGGTCGTCGAGCTCGCCGACCGGCGGGTGTCCGTCGTCGCCATCGACGGCGACCATCAGCTCGGCGGCGCCGACTGGGACGAGAAGATCGTGCTGCTGGCCGGCGACCGCTTCCTCACCGAGCATCCGGGCGCGCCGGACCCGCTCGATGAGGGGGACAGTGCGCAGGCACTGCTGCTCGCCGCCGAGACCGCCCGCCGGGAGCTGACCGACGCGCCGTCCACGACGATCGTCGTCGAGCACGCCGGGCGGCGCAGCGAGATCACGCTGACCCGCGACGAGCTCGAGGCGCTCACCGCGGGCCTGCTCGACCGGACCGTGGCACTCACCCGGGCCGCCCGCGACGCGGCGCTGGCCCGCGGGGTCCGCGGCATCGACCGGATCCTGCTGGTCGGCGGGGCATCGCGGATGCCGGCCGTCGCCCGCCGGCTCGAAGCCGAGTTCAACGTGCCCGTCGAGCTGTCCGACCCGGATCTCGCCGTCGCCCGCGGCGCCGCCATCTACGGCGAGAAGAAGGCCCTGGAACGGCTCGTGCTCGCCGATCTGGTCACCCGGGGCCAGCTGGTCGACGGCGCCGGGGTGGACGCGGCCGCCCCCGCCGACCTCGACGCGGCCTGCCGCCGCCTGGCCGAGGTGCTCGGCCTGCCTCCCACCCGGGTGCGGCGCACCGTCGAGGTGCAGGTCGTGAACGTGGTGTCCCGGGGGTTCGGGGTGCTCGCGCTCAACCGGTTCGGCGAGCAGGGCGCGGTGTTCCTGGTGCATCGCAACGACCGGCTGCCGGTCGCGGTCCGCCGGTCCTTCGGCACGGTGCGCGACGATCAGGACGCCGTCACCGTGTATGTCGTCGAGCAGGCCGGTGGGGTCGAGTCCACTCGGGTAGAGGACAACAAGGTGATAGCCGAGGCGGAGATCACCGGCATTCCGCCCGGCTTCCCGGCGGGCTCGCAGATCCAGATCCTGTTCCGGATGGGATTCGACGGCATCCTCGAGGTCACCGCTACGCATGAGGGCATGGCCGACCGGCCGCTGACCGTGCGGGTGGAGACCTCGGCGGCCCTCAGCCAGGCGGACGTGGCCCGGGAACGGGAGCAGGTGGCCAGGGCCCGGCGCGAGCGGGGCGGCATCCCCGGCGCGTTCGGCGCTCCCGGCGGATGGGAGAAGCCGGCGGGCCTCGGGGGTACCGACGGAACGGGCGGCCCCGGCGGTCCTGCCGGGTTCGGCGGATCTGGCGGATCTGGCGGATCTGGCGGATCTGGCGGATCTGGCGGACCCGGCGGACCTGGCGGTGCCCGGGGACCGGACGAGCCCGGTGGGCCCGGCCCGGCGGGCGCACCCGGCCTCGGCGGCTGACGGGGGAGACGATGCTGGACTTCGACTCCGACGACTATCGCCGCCGGGTGCTGGCGGTGATCCACCGTCGCGGCGGCGCCGAGCACAGCGACCCCTTCGAGATCTACGACATCCCGCTGGACGAGGTCGACACGCTCGACGACGCGGCGGTGCGAGCCCGTATCGCCGAGGTCTGGGCGTTCTGGCAGCGCGGCCGTGACCATCCGCGGTATCGCGGTGTGATCATCGGCCTGCTCGAGCGGCACGGCGACCTGTCGGCGGCCCTCGCCGACCGGACGTCCCGCCTCGCTCTGCGCGACCGGGTGATCGCGGCGCGCGCCGAGCGGGACGGCGAGCGCTTCACCGCCCTCGACGCCGCCGCCGCCCGCCTGGTCGCCCGCTTCGGCGGGCTGCCGGCGGACCGGATCGACGGCCTGCGGGCGTGGGCGGCCACCCAGGGCATCGACGAGGCGGAGTTCGCCGCGCGCATCCGGCGCCACCGCGTCCTGTCCGCGCAGCCCACCGGCGGGCCGACCGACCGGGCCGAGCCCGAGCCGATCTCTCCGGCGGTGCTCCGCCAGATCCGGGCCGACCTCGACGAGCTCGGCCGGATCACCGCCACCCGACCGCCGCGCAGCCTGTTCGACCTGCTCGGCCTGCCGCCGGGAACGCCGCAGGACCGCATCCGCTCCGTGCGCGACGTCGCGCTCGCCAGCAACCGGGCCCGCCGTCCGGACCGCCGGCGCGCTCTGCTCGACGATCTGCTCGCCGCAGTCGGCTCCCTGCTCGTCGACGGCGACCCGGACGCCTACCTCGACGCCCTCGCCGCCGCCACGAGCGCGCGGCTGCGCCCGCGAGTGGCCGCCGCCGTCCTTGTCGAGGACGCGCTGCTGCCGGCGGAGGCCGCCGCGCTCGTCACCGAGGCCGAGACCGACGGCCTCGATCCGCACCGGGCCCGGGAAGTGGTCCGGGCTCTCGCCCGGGAGCACGGGGTCAGCCCGCCGCGGATGCCGGCCCCCGCGGCTCGGAGCGGCCCGCGTCCTGGTGGTGCCGCCCGGCCCGGTCCGCCGGAGACGTCGCGCACCCCGGCAGCGTCGCGCGCCGCGCAGACGCCGCCGGGGGCGGGCGGCCGCGCGGGGCACTGGCAGGCGGCGGTGTCCCAGGCTCGCGCCGCGCTGCGGGCGGGCCGCCCGGTGGAGGCCAGTGAGCACGTCGCCGCCGCGCGGGAGCTGGCGGGGGAGACCCTGCCGCCCATCCGCGCCATGGACGACGAGGTCGAGGCCGCGATCCGCGCCGCAGGCGCACAGTGGGCCACCCTCGCCCCGCTCGTCGCGGCCGGGCGCTACCAGCACCTGGTCGAGGCGGCGCGCCGGCTCGCCCGCAGCGCCGGTGACGTTCCCGGCCCGGGCGGCCAGCTACCCGGCGAGCTGCTGTCCCTGGCCGAGTCGCGCTGCCGGGCCGCGGACGAGCTCGTCGTCCGCGCGCGGGCGACGGCCGCGGACACCCCCGACCGGACCCGGCTGCTCGACGAGGCGCTCGGCCTGGTGGCCGACCACGCCGAGGCCCTCGCCCTACGCGCCGGCGCCGCCGGTCCCAGGGCGTCGTCCGACCCCGTCCGCGCCGGCCGCGCCGCGCCGCGGCCGACCGCGCCGACCGCGCCGACCGCGCCGGGGCAGGACAGCGCTGACGCCCCGGCCCCGGTCTCGGTCGCGCCGCCCATGCGGGTGCTGGTCCGCCGAGAGGGGGGTTCGGTCGTCGTGAACTGGCAGCCGTCGGCGACGCCCGGCGAGGTCCGCTACCGGGTCGCCCGGATCGCCGCGGACGGCACGGCGCGCGCGGTCGGTGTCACGACGGCGACCAGCCTCGAGGACGGCGGCGCCCCGCGAGACGCGGTCCCGGTCTACGCGGTCACCGCCGGCGTGGGCGGAGCCTGGTCCGCCGCGGCTCGCAGCGAGGTTTCCGCGGCCGCCGACGGCGCGCCGCAGCGCCGGCCTGAGGCGGCGGCCAGCGGCGCGGCGCGGGCCGGTGGCGCCGCCACGGCGGATGGCGATGCGTCGACCACCGCCCAGGTGCCGGCGGGCCCGGCCAACACCGCCGACACTGCCGACACTGCCCAGACCACCAACGCGGCCAACACTGCTGACGCTCTGGCGCCGCCCGCTGGGCTGCGATGGGTCGAGGGACGGTTGCGGTGGAGCTGGCCGTCCGGCTGCACGGAGATGGTGGTGGTCTGCCGGACCGACGCCCCTCCCGACGGCGCGGCCGATCCCCAGGCCCAGGCGCGCAAGGTGACCAACACTCGCTACGAGATCGACGGCGGCGTCTCCGTCCCGTCGGCGAGACCACTGCACGTCGCGCTGTTCGGGTGTGTCCGGTCGGAGGGCCGCCTGGTCGTCGCGACGACGCCGGGAGCGCGGCTGCGGCTCGGGCCGCCCGAGGCCGACACGTCCGGCGAATCAGTGTGACGGTCATCTCGGAAATGAGCGCCGGAGCGGCCGCCGGGTATCGGATCGCCCTCGTCGCTCGGCGGTCGTTTGCTTACGGAAGGCAAAGAGGCCTACCGGCCACCATTGCGCACTCACGAGAAGTGACCGGGTGTCGGCCGGCCGACGGTTTTCGGGCCGTCGGCCTCACGCTGGGGGAGGCTGGTGGGTATGCCCGGCCGGGTGTGTGTACCATGCCCCGAAAGGGGTCGGTACGGCCGGCCGGACCACTGGGGGGTGGTGCTGTGGTGAGGTCGTATGACCTTTCCTGGCGGGTGTCGCCGGGGCTGTGCTGACCGGCCGGGTGAGCCGGCGGCCGGGTGTGATTCCTGATGTCGCGCCGCCCGCGGCGCGCCGCCTCTGGTGGAGCCAGGGGTTGTGTCGGGTGCCCGGGGCGAGGTCGGTCGACGCGGGAGCCCGCGCCCGAGGCAGTCGGCGGGAATTTTCCAGGGTTCGGCAAGTATCACAGCTCCGGGAGCACTTGACGTGCGTGCGATAGTGACCGGCGGCGCCGGTTTCCTTGGCAGTCACCTCTGCGAACGCCTGCTCGGCGACGGGTATGAGGTCGTCTGTATCGACAACTTCCTGACCGGTCGGCCGGACAACGTCGAGCATCTGCTCGCCGACCCGCGCTTCCGTCTGGTCAACCGGGACGTGAATGATTTCATTTATGTTTCCGGTCCGGTGGACGTCGTCCTGCACTTCGCGTCGCCGGCCTCGCCGATCGATTATCACGAGCTGCCGATCGAAACGCTCAAGGTCGGCTCGCTGGGCACCTTCCACGCCCTCGGTCTCGCCCGGGAGAAGAACGCGCGATTCCTGCTCGCCTCCACGTCGGAGTCGTATGGCGATCCGTTGGTCAATCCCCAGCCGGAGTCCTACTGGGGCAATGTGAACCCGGTAGGGCCGCGAAGTGTCTACGACGAGGCGAAGCGGTTCGCCGAGGCGCTCACGATGGCCTACCGGCGCAAGCACGGCGTCGACACCGCGATCGTGCGGATCTTCAACACCTACGGCCCGCGGATGCGGGTGGACGACGGCCGCGCCATCCCCGCGTTCGTCTCGCAGGCGCTGCGCGGCGAGCCCATCACCGTGGCCGGCGACGGGTCGCAGACCAGGTCGATCTGCTACGTCGACGACCTGATCGAGGGGATCCTCCGGCTGCTGCACTCGGACCTGCCGGGCCCGGTGAACATCGGCAATCCGCACGAGATGTCGATTCTCGACACGGCGATGCTGGTCCGGGACCTGTGCGGCTCGTCCGCCCCGATCACCTTCGTCCCGCGCCCGCAGGACGATCCCTCGGTGCGCCAGCCGGACATCACCATCGCCCGGACCCAGCTCGGCTGGGAGCCGCGCACCGCGTTGCACGAGGGCCTGACCCGCACGATCTCGTGGTTCGCCGGGCAGTTGACCGACAGCCCCCAGGTCGTCGCCTGACCCCGGCCCCGACGCCGGGCGGTGGTCGATCCGCCGCGGGCATACCGCACCACTGCGCACCACTGCGCGCCCGACGGGACCGTTCCGTTGGCGGACAGCCGGAGCCGCGAAGGAGCGGAAACGGGATTCCGGACCCGGCCGCCCGGTTTGGCCGGGCCCGCGGCGGCGCCGCGATGGTCTGATTGTGGGGTCGGTGACCGTGCGACCTCGGAGTTATGTTCTCCTGTGCCAGTTGTCCGCGGCAACGACGCCGCGGCGCACCTCAGCGGTTCGCCTCGCCCGGGTCGGCTGTCGACGTGTGGCAGATGCCCGGGCGGCGGTGCGAGGTGATGACGAGGAAAGGGGACACGCAGCGGTGATGTCCACCGACCGGGCCGGGGCGATCCTGGTGACCGGAGCCACGGGATTCATCGGTTCACACACCTGTGTCGACCTGCTCGCCGCGGGCCACCGGGTGGTGGGTGTGGACAACTTTCTCAACAGTTCGCCACGCGCGTTGGACCGTCTACGCAAGGTCGCGGACCGCGACCTCGACTTCGTCCGTCTCGACGTGCGTGACCGCGACGCCCTCAACGAGGTGTTCCGCCGCTGGAAGATCGACGGGGTCGTGCACTTCGCCGCGCGCAAGGCGGTCGGCGAGTCGGTCGAGATGCCGCTGGAGTACTACGACACGAACGTCAACGCGACGCTCGGCCTGGTGCGCGTGATGGCCGAGCACGACGTCCGGCGGCTGGTCTTCTCCTCGTCCTGCTCCATCTACGGCACGGTCGACAGGGTGCCGATCACCGAGGACACCCCGGCCCGGCCGACGAACCCGTATTCGCGCACCAAGTGGATGTGCGAGCAGATCCTCGCCGACGTCTGCGCGCAGGACCCGGCCTGGCACGCCATCTCGCTGCGGTACTTCAACCCGGTCGGCGCCCACCCGTCGGGGCTGCTCGGTGAGGATCCGCGCGGCGTGCCGAACAACGTGATGCCCTACCTCGCGCAGGTGGCGGTCGGCCGGCGGGCGGAACTGGCCATCTTCGGCGACGACTACCCGACCCCGGACGGCACCGGCGTGCGCGACTACATCCACGTGGTCGACCTGGCCGAGGGGCATCGCCTCGCCCTCGACCACCTCGACGACCAGCCCGGCCACCGGGTCGTCAACCTGGGCACCGGCACGGGCACCTCGGTGCGGGAGCTGCTCGACGCCTTCTCCGCGGCCTGCGGCCGGACGCTGCCCCACCGGGTGGTGCCCCGCCGCCCGGGGGACGTCGCCGCGCTGGTGGCCGACCCGACGCTTGCCCGCGAGGCGCTCGGCTGGACGGCCCGCCACGACATCGCGCGGATGTGCCGGGACGCCTGGGAGTTCCAGCGTCTCAATCCAGCGGGGTACGACGATGAAGAGGGAGCCTGATGAGCACGTCGGACAGCCATGAGGACGCGGCGGACGGGCATCGGCCTCGACTGACGGTCATCGGAACGGGTTATCTCGGCGCCACCCACGCGGTCTGCATGGCCGAGCTGGGCTTCGAGGTGCTCGGCGTGGACGTCGACCAGTCGAAGATCGAGCGGCTGTCCGCCGGCGAGATCCCCTTCTACGAGCCCGACCTCGCCGACCTGCTGCGCGCGAACCTGGCGTCCGGCCGGCTGCGGTTCACGACCTCGTTCGAGGAGATCGCCGAGTTCGGCGACGTGCACTTCGTCTGCGTCGGTACCCCGCAGCGCGCCGACGGCTACGGGGCGGACCTCAGCCACCTCAACTCCGCGGTCGAGCGCCTCGCGCCGCTGCTGCGCCGCCCCTGCCTGGTCGTCGGCAAGTCGACCGTGCCGGCGGGCACCGCGGCCGGGATCGCCCGCACCCTCGCCCGCCTCGCCCCCGCGAACCATCCGACCGGGGCCGCGAGCGCCACGCCCGGCGCCGCCGTGCTGGCCGCGACCGGCACGAACGGGCGCGCCCAGGCCGCCACCCCCGACGCCGCCGGCCAGGGCGGGACCGTCGACGTGGATATCGTCCGCGAGCTCGGCGGCGTCCAGCTCGCCTGGAACCCGGAGTTCCTGCGCGAGGGCTTCGCCGTCGCCGACACCCTGCACCCCGACCGACTCGTGTTCGGAGTGGCCTCCCCGGCCGCGGAGGGCGCGCTGCGGTCGGCGTTCGCCCCGGTGATCGCCCAGGGGGTCCCGGTGATCGTGACAGACTACGCGACCGCCGAGCTTGTCAAGACCGCCGCGAACTCGTTCCTCGCGACGAAGATCTCCTTCATCAACGCGATGGCCGAGGTCTGCGAGGCGGTCGACGCCGACGTGCTCACCCTGGCCGAGGCGCTGTCCCACGACGTGCGCATCGGCGGAAACTTCCTGCGCCCCGGCGTCGGCTTCGGCGGCGGCTGCCTGCCGAAGGACATCCGGGCCTTCCAGGCGCGCGCCGACGAGCTCGGGGTCGGCGCGGCGCTGCGGTTCCTGCGCGAGATCGACGGGATCAACGACCGTCGCCGCGACCGGGTCGTCGAGCTCGTCGCCGCCGCGCTGGACGGCACCCTCGCCCACCGCCGGCTGCTGGTCCTCGGCGCCGCGTTCAAGCCGAACTCCGACGATGTCCGCGACTCGCCCGCGCTGGCTGTCGCCGACCTGCTCACCCGGACCGGCGCCGAGGTGACCGTCGTCGACCCGGTGGCGACGCACAACGCCCGCCGCGCGCTGCCGCAGGTCACCTACAGCGAGTCGGTGGACGAGGTCGCCGCGGGCGCCGACGCGGTCGTGCTGCTCACCGAGTGGCGCCAGTTCGCCGAGCTCGACCCGGTCCGGCTGGGCCAGCTGGTCCGCCGCCGCGTGGTCGTCGACGCCCGGCACGCTCTCGACGGCGACCGCTGGCGCCAGGCCGGCTGGGTCTACCTCGCCCCCGGCCGGCCGACGGGGGTCATCCCCAGCCCGGTGCCGGAGCAGCGGCCGTGGGCGGTCGGGCCCGATGCCGCCGGTTCCGACGGTGTCACGCCCGTGCGCGACCAGTCGATCGCCGGGATCGAGACCTCGGTCGGGCGCCCGTCCTGAGCGGCCGGCAGGCGGTGCTGACGGGCAGCGGCGCCCGGCGGCGCCGCGGGGCTGCAGTGGCGGGCCGGGGCGCCACGCGGTCGGGATCTACGGAGTAGGGTGCACGCACGTCTCCCCTCACGCGCCCCTGGGCGCGGGCCCGCCGTCGGGTGATCAGTCGACATCGGTGAGTACCAGCCCATGGCGCCGCCGTCGGCGTCCGGGCGGCGTGTGCCCACCCGATCGAGATCGATGAGGAGAGCTCCCGGCGATGAGTGACGCGCCGATCGTCCGCCCCCTGCCCGTCAGCGGCTTCCCGGAGTGGTTGCCGGAGGTCCGGATCGTCGAGCAGCGCTGGCTCGACACGATCCGCGTCGTCTTCGAGCGGTACGGGTTCTGCTCCGTGGAGACCCCGTCCGTCGAGGCGCTCGACGTGCTGCTGGCCAAGGGCGAGACCTCCCAGGAGGTCTACACGCTGCGCCGGCTGCAGGCCGACGCCGCCGACGACAGCGCCCGGCTCGGCCTGCACTTCGACCTGACCGTGCCCTTCGCCCGGTACGTGGCCGCGCACTTCAACGAGCTCGTCTTCCCGTTCAAGCGGTACCAGATGCAGCGCGTGTGGCGGGGGGAGCGCCCGCAGGAGGGCCGCTTCCGCGAGTTCACCCAGTGCGACATCGACGTCATCAACGTCGACCGGGTGCCGCTGCACTTCGACGCCGAGCTGCCCCGGATCGTGCACGAGGTGCTCACCACCCTCGGCGTCCCGCCCTGGACCCTCAACATCAACAACCGCAAGGTGCTGCAGGGCTTCTACGAGGGGATCGGGATCGGTGACCCGCTGGAGGTCATCCGGATCGCCGACCGGATGGACAAGATCGGCCCCGCCGGGGTGGCGGATCTGCTCACCACCCGGGCCGGCCTCGACGCCGATCAGGCGCGGGCCTGCCTGGACCTCGCGGCGATCCGCGCCCCGGGTGCCGGCGTCGTCGACGAGGTCCGCCGGCTCGGCGTCAAGGGCGACCTGCTCGACGAGGGCCTGGACGAGCTCGCCACTGTCCTGGACGACCTCGCCGACCTGCCGGCGGGCAGTGTCGTCGCGGACCTGTCGATCGCCCGCGGCCTCGACTACTACACCGGCACCGTCTACGAGGCGAAGTTCGTCGACTGGCCCGACTTCGGCAGCATCTGCTCCGGCGGCCGCTACGAGAACCTGGCCGGCTCGTTCATCCGCCGCAGCCTGCCCGGGGTCGGCATCTCGATCGGCCTGACCCGCATCTTCGCCAAGCTGCTCGCCGAGGGCCTGCTGACGCCCGGGCCGGCGAGCCCCGCCGACGTGCTCGTCGTCGTCCCCACCGCTGAGCGCCGGGCGCAGGCGCTGGCCGCCGCCGCCGCGCTGCGCGCCCGCGGCCTGAAGGTGGAGACCTACCACCAGGCCGACAAGCTGGCCAGACAGGTCCGCTACGCGGCGCGCAAGGGCATCGGCCACGTGTGGTTCCCGCCGTTCGCGGATGATCGCGATCACGAGGTGAAGGACATGGCCAGCGGCGAGCAGGCCACCGCCGACCTCGACACCTGGTCCCCGCCTCCCGCCTGACGTGACTCGCCCGGATGCGCGCGGCGGGTGGACCGCCGCGCCATCGCGGGAGGGCTGCCCGCCGCGACGTGGCCGGCCGGCCGGGGACTGACGGGGGCGGAGATCCCCGGGCCGGCCGGGCCACGCCGCGAGGGCGGGCGCTGTGACGCCTCGTCGTTGGGGACCGGCGGGGCGTCCATCTCCGGTGTACCACGGGTTCCCGGGGCGCCAATCCCTGTGCGCCGATCGCGTGACCGGACGGGTAAGTGGATGCCGACACCGGCCGCGTTGGGCGATTGCTGGCCCGCTCGGCGGATTGCTGACCGGCTCGACGCATTGCTGGTCCGCTCGCCGGATTGCCGTTCCGCGCGGCGGAATGCGGTCCCGTCCGGCGGGCGCGGTGCGCGGCCGCCGGGGGCCGCTCGGGTGCCCCGCGGCGGGGCCGGTGCGCGGGTGCGCCGCAGCGCGGCGGGTTCGCCGCGTCCGGGCGCATCGCCGGGTCCGGGGTACGCCGCCGGGCCCGGGGCGTCTACCGTGGTCCGGGTCCGCGTCGTGTGCCGGGCCAGCGGGCGCGTCGACGGTGGTGCGCCCAGAAAGGTGCGCGCCCAGGGAGGTGCGAGCCGATGGAGGTGGCAGTGTCACAGCCGGCGTCCGATCCGGTGTCCGGGCAGTCCGCGGCGTCCCGGCAGGTGCCCGAGCAGGCGGCGGCGCCCGTGGGGGTCGCGTCGGCCCGGATGCGGGTCCAGGTGATCGCGAAGACGGAGTTCCTGCCGCCGGCGGACGTGCCGTGGAGCACCGACGCCGACGGCGGGCAGGCGCTGGCGGAGTTCGCCGGGCGGGCCTGCTACCAGAGCTGGAACAAGCCGAATCCGGCGACCGCGACGAATTCCGGCTACCTGCGCCACATCCTCGACGTCGGGCACCTGTCCGTCCTCGAGCACGGGACGGTCACGCTCTACATCACCGGCGTGTCCCGCAGCCTGACCCACGAGCTGGTCCGCCACCGGCACTTCTCCTACAGCCAGCTGTCGCAGCGCTACGTGCCCGAACGCGACGCGGCCGTCGTCGAGCCCGAGGTCGTCGCCGCCGACCCGGAGCTGCACGCGCTGTTCCAGGAGGCCGCCGCGGCGTCGCTGGAGGCGTACTCGCGGCTGCTGGAGGGGCTGGAGAAGCGCTTCGCCGACGTCTCCGCGCCCACGTCGCGGCGCAAGCAGGCCCGGCAGGCGGCGCGCAGTGTCCTGCCGAACGCGACCGAGACCCGCATCGTCGTCACCGGCAACTACCGGGCCTGGCGGCACTTCATCGCCATGCGGGCCAGCGAGCACGCCGATGTGGAGATCCGCGGGCTCGCGGTCATGGCTCTGCGGGAGCTGCTCGAGGTGGCACCGAACGTCTTCGCCGACTTCCGCATCTCGACGCTGGACGACGGTACCGAGGTCGCCTCCAGCCCCCTCGTCGGCGAGGGCTGACCGTCCGCCAGGCGAGCTGATCGAGTGCGGGAGTCTGACCGTGCACGTGCTGGTGGTCAACAGCGGGTCGTCGAGCCTGAAGCTGCGCGTCATCGGCCCGGCCGATGACCTGCTCGCCCACGGCGACCTGGACGCGCCGGACGGCCGCCCGCGGCCGGACGAGCTCGACGCCGCCCTGGCCGAGCTCATCCGGGCCGCGGGCGCGCCGCGGGACGGGCTCGCCGCGGTGGGGCATCGGGTCGTGCACGGGGGCACCGAGTTCACCGGGCCGGTGCGCGTCGACGCGGCGGTCGCGGCCCGGCTGCGGGCGCTGACCGCGCTCGCCCCGCTGCACCAGCCCGCCGCGCTCGACGCCTATGACCTGGTCCGCGCCGCGCTGCCGGACCTGCCGCACGTCGCCTGCTTCGACACCGCCTTCCACAGCCGGCTGCCGGCGGCGGCGGCCACCTACGCGCTGCCCGCGGCGTGGCGCGAGCGGCACGGGCTGCGCCGCTTCGGCTTCCACGGCCTGTCGCACGCCCACGCCTCGCGGCGGGCCACCGAGCTCACCGGCGCCCGCCGGGTGGTGACCTGCCATCTGGGCTCGGGGGCGTCGCTCGCCGCCGTCCGCGGCGGGGTGAGCGTCGACACCACGATGGGCTTCACCCCGCTGGAGGGGCTCGTCATGGGCACCCGGTCCGGGACCGTCGACCCGGGCGCGCTGCTGTGGCTGCAGACCGAGGCGGGGATGACGGCGCGCGAGCTCACCGACGGGCTCTTCCATGCCGCCGGGTTACGGGGACTCGCCGGCACCGCCGACATGCGCGCCGTCGAGTCCGGGGCCCGTGCCGGTGACGCGGCCTGCGGGCTGGCGCTCGATGTGTACCTGCACCGCCTGCGCGGGCAGATCGCCGCGATGGCCGCGGCGCTCGGCGGCCTGGACGCCCTGGTGTTCACTGGCGGGGTCGGGGAGAACTCGCCCGGCGTGCGGGCGGGCGCGGCGGCCGGCCTCGGCTTCCTGGGGGTGACGATCGACCCGGAGCGCAACGCGGCGCCGCCGGCCGGCGCGGCGGCCGACCGGGAGATCGGTGCGCCCCGCTCGGCCGTGCGCACGCTGGTCCTGGCCGCCCGGGAGGATCTGGAGATCGCCCGAGGCGTTCGGTCGGTGATTGATCGTCGCGGAGGGTAAGGGGGTGCCTCGGTCTGGCGTCCGGTAATGTCAGGATTTGTGACCGCCGCCTCTCCTCTCGCTGACCACGGTCGGGCGGGGCGGGACGGCGGCGGGTGATCAGCGGGGGCGTCGGTGCCGGGCCTGGCCCGATCGGCCGGCTGCGGCGGTGGACGCGGCGTGACGACGCCGACCACGCGCCCGTCCTCGACCTCACGGACGTCGACGAGGTCACGATGACGCTGCTCGCCCCGCCCGCGCCCTACCAGGGGCTGCGGCGCCGGGTGGTCGACCAGTTCACCATCGTCAGCGCCAACCGGTGCCGGCTCGCCCGATCGGTCAACTGGGGCCCGCTCGACGCCGTCCTCAACGAGATCGTCCCGGTCACCGGCACCGGCCGGGTGGACACCGCGGGCCGGCTGCCGCCCGAGGTGCTGGTCCTGCTGCCGGTCTCGACGCTGTCCAAGCGGGCGCTGGTCGCCTTCGACCTGACCGGCCCCGGCGGCTCCGACGCCCATCTGATGCCCTACGGCACCTCCGTCGCCGTCCAGGGCAATCTGATCGCCGGGCTCGCCGATCCGCTCGGCGCGCCGCTGGACGAGACGGCCCGACGCGTCGTCGACGCGATCTCCCGGTTCCGGCCGGGTCGGCTGTCCGGCAACTATCCGCGGCTGGCAGCGACCCGCGGCCGCCCGCTGCGGCTCGGCGCGATCCGCACCTACCTGGAGCGCGAGGCGGACCTGGCGGTCACCGAGGAGCGGTTGCGCCGCTGGCGCGGGCTCGTGGGCGACGCGGAGCGGGCGCTCGCCGCGGCGCTGGGTGAGCCGTTCGACCCGCTCAGCAGCGCCGAGACGCTGCTGCTCGCCGTCGGGGAGCTGTGGCGGGACCCGGACGTGTCCGACGGGCTCGACCCGACGGCGATCGAGGGCTACCTCACCGCCTTCACCAGCTGGATCGACGCGCTGGTCGGCGTGGGCCCGGACGCGGTGCCGGTGCTGTCCACGGTCGCCGAGTACGGCCGGCGCTGGGAGGCCCTGGCCGCCGTCACCGTGGACCCCTACCGGCCGTTCCTGATCAAGTCCAGCGAGGAGCTGCGCACGATCCTGGTCCGCTCGGTGTTCGCCCGCTCGACCTTCGGCGGGTCGGTGCCACTGTGGCGCCAGCTGCTGCACCCGGCGGCGGTGATCGACGTCGACTCGGGCGGCACCGCCAGCCACCACGTCAGCATCGGCACCGACGACACCAGCATCGAGCTCGACACCCCGGTGATGGTCGACCAGTTCGGCGACCCGGTGCGGCGCACCTACATCGAGGACATCCAGCGCAACCGCGAGGTCTACGCCTTCTACACCACCGACGCCCGCAGACCGGCCCGATCCCGGCTGATCGTGGGGCTCAGCGTCTCCGCCGACGTGTCCCGGGTCACCGGCGCCATCAGCGTCCTGATGGCGCTGACGGTCGGGCTGTCCGCCCTGCCCGTCAGCCTCGCGCCCGACGCCGTCGCCGTGATCACGCTGCCGTCGTCGTTCGCGGCGACCCTGCTGCTCACCCGGGAGCGCAGCAGCCTCGCGGCCTGGGTCCTCGGACCGGTGAAGACGGTGCTGCTCGCGCTGCTGGTCGCCTTGGCGGTTCTCGCCGGGCTGCGGGCGGCAGGCTGGCACGCCCCGCCTGATTCCGCCCCTGCCAGCACCGTGGGCCGGGGGTGTGCCGTCGTCCCCGTCCCGGACCGGTCCGGTGGCGGTACTCTAAAGGCCGTGTAGCAGCGGACGGGACGGTGGCGGATGCCGAAGAACTACGGCCCGGGTGTTGCCTTCGGCACCCCGCGTGCCGGTGGGCTGCGCTCGCTGGTACGTCTCGGCCGTCGGGAGTTGTGGTTGCGGCTGGACCGCAACATGCTGGTCGCGGGCGATCGCGGGACGACCGCTGGGCTCACCTCGCCCGGCCGGGTGCCCAGGGGGTCCGCTCGCGCGCACTGAGTAGTTCCGTCCCGGGTATCTCGGTCGGCCCGGCTCCCTGCCGGGTGCCGTGGCGTGTCCCGGGCGGGTGGTGGTTGTGTCACCGGGCGGAGGTTCGCCCGGGCAGGTCGGCTCCGCGGGTGTCGGTGCGCGGCCGGAGTGGGCTCGCTCCCGGTGGCGGGCAAGCCCGGTGGTGCCGGTCGCGTGGTGCCGGGCACCGCGATGCCGGCGCTGGCCGTCGGCGTCGCGGTGGCGACGCGGTCGGGCCGTCGGGCGGTGGTGCACCGTCGCGCGGCTCCTCGCGGCGGTACCACGCGGCGCTGACGCGCGAGTGCGGTGAGGTCCGGTCCAGGGCAGCATGTCCACCCGGCGGCTGGTCGACCTGGCCAGGCCGGGCCGCGGGGCGGACGATGGAGTGGCGTGCGTGCACGCGCGGCTCCGGGTGGTGACGGGTGAGTTCGGTTCGATGGCCTGGCGGTAGCCCGCCGGCCGGGAGAGAGATGTCGGAGGTGCGCTCTAGCGTGACCGGTATGTCAGTGTTGCCGCCGGCGCCGTTCGGGCGCATGGCCACGGCGATGATCACGCCATTCCAGGCGGACGGCGCTTTCGACGAGGCGGGCGCGGCGCGCCTCGCCGCGCATCTGGTGGAGGTGGGCAACGACGCGCTCGTGGTCAACGGCACCACCGGGGAGTCGCCGACCACCAGCGACGCGGAGAAGACCCGCCTGGTCCGGGTCGTCGTCGAGGCCGTCGCCGGCCGGGCCCGCGTCGTCGCCGGTGTGGGTACGAACGACACCGCCCACACCGTCGAGCTCGCGCGTGCCGCCGAGGCCGCGGGCGCCGACGGGCTGCTCGTCGTGTCGCCGTACTACAGCAAGCCGCCGCAGGCCGGTCTCGCGCGGCACTTCGCCGCCGTCGCCGACGCCACCGGCCTGCCCGTCATGATCTATGATATTCCGGGTCGTTCGGGGGTGCCGGTCGCCACCGAGACGCTGGTCCGCCTGGCGGAGCACCCGCGCATCGTCGCCGTCAAGGACGCGAAGGACGACCTGGCCGCCTCCTCCTGGGTACTGGCGCGGACCGACCTCGCCTACTACGCCGGCACCGACGTCCTCACGCTGCCCCTGCTGTCGGTCGGCGGCTGCGGGGTCGTGAGCGTCGTCTCGCACGTGGCCACCGGTGCCATGCGGGCGATGATCGAGGCGTTCGCGGCGGGTGATGCCCGGCGGGCGATCGCGCTGCACCGGGGCCTGCTGCCAGCGTTCGAGGGGATCTTCCGCACCCAGGGGGCGATCCTCGCCAAGGCCGCGCTGAAGCTCGCGGGGCTGCCGGCCGGCCCGGTCCGCTCGCCGCTCGTCGACGCGACGCCGGCCGAGATCGCCCAGCTGCGCGCCGACCTCGCGGCGGCGACCCTCGACGTCGTCGATCCACCGGGTCCACCAGGTGGGCCCGCGCACCGGCCCGCCCGGGTCGGGTTCGCCGTCGCCGCGGCGGGGGAGGCCTCATGAGCCACCCGCACCCCGACTACGGACCCCCGCCGCCCCTGCGGGCCGACGGCCTGCGCATCATCCCGCTCGGCGGGGTCGGCGAGATCGGCCGCAACATGACGGTCTTCGAGCACTCCGGCCGGCTGCTGATCGTCGACTGCGGCGTGCTGTTCCCCGAGGATGTCCAACCCGGCATCGACCTGATCCTGCCGGACTTCTCGGCGATCCGGGACCGCCTCGACGACATCGACGCGCTGATCCTCACGCACGCGCACGAGGACCACATCGGCGCCGTGCCCTACCTGCTGCGCGAGCGCCGCGACATCCCGATCGTCGGCACCCGGCTCACCCTCGCCCTGCTGAACGCCAAGCTCACCGAGCACCGGATCAAGGCGGTCACGCAGGAGATCCGGGAGGAGGAGCGGCACACCTACGGCCCGTTCGAGTGCGAGTTCTTCGCGGTCAACCACTCCATCCCGGACGCGGTCGCCGTCGCCATCCGCACCGAGGCCGGCCTGGTGTTGCACACCGGCGACTTCAAGATGGACCAGCTGCCGCTCGACGGCCGGCTCACCGACCTCGGCGGGTTCGCCCGGCTCGGCCGGGAGGGCGTGGACCTGCTGCTGTCCGACTCGACCAACGCCGAGGTCCCCGGGTTCGTCACCTCGGAGCGGGAGATCGCCCCGGTGCTCGACGGGGTGTTCCGGGAGGCGACGCGGCGGATCATCATCGCCTGCTTCGCCAGCCACGTGCACCGCGTGCAGCAGGTGCTCGACTCCGCCGAGGCGCACGGCCGCTCGGTCTGCTTCGTCGGCCGGTCGATGGTGCGCAACATGGGCGTGGCCCGCGATCTGGGTCTGCTGCGGGTGCCGCCGGGCCTCGTCGTCGACGCCCGCGACATCGACTCGCTGCCTGACCGCAACATCTGCCTGATCTCCACCGGATCGCAGGGCGAGCCGCTGTCCGCGCTGTCCCGGATGGCCAACCGCGACCACCAGATCCGCATCCAGGCCGGCGACACCGTGGTGCTCGCCTCCAGCCTCATCCCCGGCAACGAGAACGCGGTCTTCCGCGTGATCAACGGCCTGACCCGCCACGGCGCCAGGGTCGTCCACAAGGGGGTGGCCAAGGTGCACACCTCCGGCCACGCCCCGGCGGGGGAGCTGCTGTACGTCCTCAACGCGACGCGGCCGTCCAACGTCATGCCGGTGCACGGGGAATGGCGTCACCTGCGGGCGCACGCCAAGCTCGCCGAGGCGACCGGCGTGCCCGCCGACCACGTCGTGCTCGCCGAGGACGGCATGGTCATCGACCTGCTCGACGGCCGAGCCCGGATCACCGGGGTGGTCCCGTGCGGCTACGTCTACGTGGACGGCGCCGCGGTCGGGGACGTCGGCGAGCCGAGCCTGAAGGACCGGCGGATCCTCGGCGAGGAGGGCTTCATCACGATCACAGTCGTGGTGGACGCAGCGGCCGGCAAGGTCGTCGTCGGGCCCGATCTGTCCGCGCGCGGGTTCACCGACTCGCCCGGCACCTTCGACGCGGTCGCGAAGCTGGTCAGCGATGCGATGTCCGACGCGATGCGGTCCGGGATGAACGACTCCTCCGCCCTGCAGCAGCTCGTGCGCCGCACGGTCGGCCGCTGGGTCAACGAGAACTACCGCCGCCGACCGATGATCGTCCCGGTGGTCCTGGAGGTCTGAGCCGGTGTCCTACCGCGGCACGCCCGGTTCGTCGGGGTTGCAGCGACTCGGCCCCCGGTCTGTGTAGCGTCTCGATGGTGGCCACACGGACTAGTGGCGCGCGGACGCGTGCGCAGACGGGGACGGCCACGGCCCGGCCGGGGGGCGGTGGACGTCAGGGTGCCGCGCGTGCGCGTGGTGGGTCGAGCGGATCCGGGGGATCCGCCGGCCGGGCAGGTCCCGAGGGCCGTTCGGGCTCGGGTGGCCGGGCCGGCTCGGCCACCAGGACTGGCGCCGGCGGCCGACCCAGGGCTTCGCCGCGCCCGGCGGCACGCGAGCGGCGGGCGCCGCTGTCCCTGCTGATCGGTCAGGCCGTCGTCCGCTCGGTCTACCGGGTGTGGATGGCCGCGGCGACGATGCTCGGCACGGCCCTGCGCCGCACCGGGCGCGGTGCCCGGGATCTGCGCATCGATCCGGCGCACCGCCGCGACGGCCTCGGTCTCGCCGCCCTCGGCGGGGCCCTGCTGTCCGCCGTGGCTGTGTGGTTCTCCGCCGCCGGGCCGGTCGGCTCCTTCATCGCCGCCGCGCTGGAGCTCTGCGTCGGCGCGGGCGCGTGGGTGCTGCCGCTGTTCGGCCTGGGTGCCGCCTGGCGGCTGGTGCGCTCGCCGACCGACCCGGACAGTCGCGGCCGGGTCGTGATCGGCTGGGCGGCGGTCACGGTCGGCCTGCTCGGCGTGGTGCACATCGCCCGCGGGCTGCCGGACTTCAGCGACGGCGCCGGCCGGGTGCGCGGTGCCGGCGGGCTCGTCGGCCTCGTCGGCGGCCTGCCGCTGGCCAGCGCGGTGACGCCCTACCTCGCCGTTCCGCTGTTGCTGCTGCTCTCCGCCTTCGGCCTGCTGGTGATCACGGCGACGCCGATCCGGCAGGTCCCCGAGCGGCTGACCGGCATCCTCGAACGCCTCACCGCCGGGGTCGTGCGCGACTCCACCGCCCGCGACGGCCACGACGACGAGTACGGGTTCGACGAGGACGTGGTCGACGACTACGGCCTCACCGACGACCTGATGGCGGACGAGCGGGCCGGTGGCCGTCCGTCCCGGCGCTCCCGCGGTGCTCGGAACACCGCCGCGGCGGACGACGCCGGGGCGGCCGGGGACCCGGCGGCGCCGGGCGGCCCCGACGTCTACGACGTCGACACGGATGTGGACGAGGGCCGCGGGCGCCGCCGGTCGCGACGCGGGAGAGCCGCCGCGGCCTCGGCGGTCAACGCGGCCTCGGCGGACAACGCGGCGCCCGACGCCGCCGGCGATCTGACCCTCGACCTGTTCGGCGAGGTCGCCGGCCCGGAGGCCGACACCGGCTACGCGGACGACGCGGACGCCGACGAAGCGGCCGCCGGCGCCGCGACGGCTGGGGCGGCCGGGGCCTCGGGGCGCCGCCGCGGCCGGGAGCGGGTGGCGCGGGCGAGCGCCGGTGCCGCCGACACGGCGACCGGCAGCGCCGGCCCGGGCTCCCCGGGCGCCGCCGGCGAGATCGAGCACCTCGTCCCGCCGATCGACGGCGACTACACGCTGCCGTCACCCACACTGCTGCGCTCGGGCACGCCGCCGAAGGTTCGCTCCGCGGCCACCGACGCCGTCATCGCGTCGCTGACCGACGTGTTCAGCCAGTTCAAGGTCGACGCCAAGGTCACCGGCTTCACCCGGGGTCCGACGGTCACCCGCTACGAGGTCGAGCTCGGTGCCGCGGTCAAGGTCGAGCGGATCACGCAGCTCGCGAAGAACATCGCGTACGCGGTGAAGAGCCCCGACGTGCGGATCATCAGCCCGATACCGGGCAAGAGCGCGGTCGGCATCGAGATCCCGAACACCGACCGCGAACTCGTCTCGCTCGGCGACGTGCTGCGCAGCGGCGAGGCGTTCGCGAACGCTCATCCGCTGGTCGTCGGCCTCGGCAAGGACATCGAGGGCGGGTATGTGCTCGCCAACCTGGCGAAGATGCCGCACATCCTCATCGCGGGCGCGACCGGCGCCGGCAAGTCGACGTGCATCAACACCCTGATCACCTCGGTGCTCGCCCGGGCCACCCCGGACCAGGTGCGGATGGTGCTCGTCGACCCCAAGCGGGTGGAGCTGACGAACTACCAGGGCATCCCGCACCTGATCACGCCGATCATCACGAACCCGAAGAAGGCGGCCGACGCGCTGCAGTGGGTCGTGAAGGAGATGGAGAACCGGTACGAGGACCTGGCCGCCTGCGGGGTTCGCCACGTTGACGACTTCAACCGCAAGGTGCGGGCCGGGGAGATCGTCACCCCGCCTGGTTCCGAGCGGGTGTACACGCCGTACCCGTACATCCTGGCGATCGTCGACGAGCTCGCCGACCTGATGATGGTCGCCCCGCGTGACGTGGAGGACGCGATCTGCCGGATCACGGCGATGGCGCGCGCGGTCGGGATCCACCTGGTGCTCGCCACCCAGCGTCCGTCCGTGGATGTCGTGACCGGCCTGATCAAGGCGAACGTGCCGAGCCGGCTGGCGTTCGCGACCGCCTCGCTCGCCGACAGCCGCACGATCCTCGACCAGGCCGGCGCGGAGAAGCTCGTCGGCCTCGGTGACGCGCTGTTCCTCCCGATGGGGGCGAGCAAACCGGCCCGTATTCAGGGTGCGTTCGTCTCCGAGGACGAGATCGCCGCCATCGTCGACCACACGAAGGAACAGTCCCCGCCGGCATTCCGGGAGGACGTGTTCGACGGGGGCGGCGAGGCCAGGAAGGAGATAGACGAGGAGATCGGTGATGATCTGCAGCTTTTCCTGCAGGCGGTCGAGCTCGTCGTGAGCACCCAGTTCGGTTCCACCTCGATGCTGCAGCGCAAGCTGCGGGTCGGGTTCGCCAAGGCCGGCCGGCTGATGGATCTGATGGAAAGCCGCGGCATCGTCGGTGCCAGCGAGGGTTCGAAGGCCCGCGACGTCCTGGTCATGCCGGACGAGCTGGAGGGCCTGCTCACCACTCTGCGCGCGGGATAGGCCGGGCCCCGGACGGGTAGGTCCGCGCTTTCGGGGTCGGGTCGCGGACCGTAAACTTCGGGTGCGTGCCTGCACGGCAGGCAGCGATATATGAACGGGTGCGGAGGTCGGTCATGCAGTCCGTGAACGATCCCCAGCCGGCCAGCGCCGGCGCCCAGCTCGCCGCGGCCCGCCGTGAGCGGGGGCTGACGGTGGACGAGGTCAGCGCGCGCACCAGGGTCCGCGCGAGCCTGATCGAGCAGATCGAGCGGGACGACTACGCGCACTGTGGCGGCACCGTGTACGCGCGGGGTCATCTGCGCAGCATCGCCGGCACCCTCGGGCTCGACCCGGGACCGGTTCTCGCCGCGTATGACGCGTCCCACGAGTCGCTGACCGGGCCGGTCCTCGTCGTGCCGCCGGGCGAGTTCGATCCGCTGCGCGGCGGTGCCGGCGGCGGGGGCGGCCGGGGCGGCTTCCGCTGGGGCACGGCGATGATCGTTTCGCTGGCGGTGGTGTGCGTCGTGGCCGTCGTGCTCCTGCTGCTGCCCGGTGGGTCCGGAAAATCCGGCGACGCGTCCGGTTCGGCCCGCCAGCAGCCGGCGAGCGCGGCGCCGAGCCGCCCGCCGACTCCCGCGTCCGCCGCGCCCACGACGCCGGCCAGCCCCGCCCCGACCGGGGTGAACGTGGTGCTGGCGGCGCGGGACGCACAGAGCTGGCTGGAGGTACGCGACGACGACCGGCACGTCCTGCTCTCCCAGCTGCTGCACACCGGCGACTCGCGGACGGTCACCGCGCCCGGCGCGCTGCACATCCGGATGGGCAACGCCGGCGCGGTCGACGTGTCCTGCAACGGCAGGAGCCTCGGCCCGTCCGGCGGCCCCGGCCAGGTGGTCACGATCACCGTCAGTGTGGGCGCCTCCGGCAGCTGCGAGGTCGGGCCGGACGGGCAGGGCCCGCTGTCCGCCATGTCGGGCTGATGCGGCGCCGCCCAGCGGCGTCCCGGTAGCCTGACCTCGTGTCGACACGCGTCCCCCGCCGGGTAGCCCTGATCACGCTCGGTTGTGCCCGCAACGAGGTGGACTCGGAGGAGCTGGCCGCTCGGCTCGCCACCGAGGGCTTCGAGCTGGTCGACGAGGCCGCCGACGCCGACGCTGTCGTGGTCAACACCTGCGGTTTCGTCGACGCGGCGAAGAAGGACTCCATCGACGCGCTGCTCGCCGCGGACGATCTGCGCGCGCCGTCCGGCGCGGCCGGGGACGACGCCGCGGCTGCTGACGGCGCCGCCGGCCCGCGGGCGGTGGTGGCCGTCGGCTGCCTGGCCGAGCGCTATGGCCGGGACCTGGCGGAGAGCCTGCCCGAGGCGGACGCGGTGCTCGGCTTCGACGCCTACCCGTCCATCGGCGAGCACCTGCGGGCGGTCCTCAGCGGCGCCGCCGTGCCGGCGCACGCCCCGCGCGACCGGCGCACCCTGCTGCCGATCACCCCGGTGGAGCGCGGCGCCGCGGCCGGCGGCCATGCCGGTGCCGGCGTGCACATCCCGGGCCATGGCGCGGCCCCCGCTGCGGCCCCCAGCTCCGGCCCGGGCCCGGGTTCCGTGGCCGGGGCGTCGCCGGTGCGACGGCGGCTGACCACGGGTCCGGTGGCGCCGTTGAAGATCTCCAGCGGCTGCGACCGCCGCTGCGCGTTCTGCGCGATCCCGTCCTTCCGCGGCTCGCACGTCTCCCGACCGGCCGACGACGTGCTCGCCGAGGCCGAGTGGCTGGCCGGCCAGGGCGTGCGCGAGCTGGTGCTCGTCAGCGAGAACTCCACGTCCTACGGCAAGGACCTCGGTGATCTGCGGGCACTGGAGAAGCTGCTGCCGCGGCTCGCCGCCGTGCCCGGCATCGTCCGTGTGCGCACGGTCTACCTCCAGCCGGCCGAGCTGCGGCCCTCCCTGCTGGAGGCGCTGCTGACGACGCCGGGGCTCGCACCCTACCTGGACCTGTCCTTCCAGCACGCGAGCCCGGACGTGCTGCGCCGGATGCGCCGCTTCGGCGGCGCCGAGCACTTCCTCGACCTGCTGCGCCGCGGCCGGCGGCTGCTGCCCGACCTCGGCGCCCGCTCCAACGTCATCGTCGGCTTCCCCGGTGAGACCGCCGCCGACCTCGACATCCTGGCCGACTTCCTGGTCGGCGCCGACCTCGACGCGATCGGCGTGTTCGCCTACTCCGACGAGGAGGGCACCGAGGCCGTCGGGTTGCCCGGCAAGCTCGACGAGGAGGAGGTCGAGCGGCGCCGGGCCCGCATCACCGACCTGGCCGAGCAGCTGACCGCCGCCCGGGCGGAGCAGCGGATCGGCAGCCGCGTCCAGGTGCTCGTCGAGGAGGTCGCGGGCGGGCTGGCCCATGGCCACGCGGGGCACCAGCAGCCCGATGCCGACGGGGCGTGCGTGGTGCGGCTGGGACCCGCCGCGCGCGCCGAGATCGGCGACCTGGTCGAGGCCCGGGTCGTCGCGACAGAGGGGGTGGACCTGATCGCCGAGTTCACCGCGGTGCTCGACCGGGCGCCCCGGCCCGTCGCCGGGCTGGCGGAACCGACCTCCTCGCCGCCGCCCGCGGCGGCCACATCCGCGCCGTCGCCGCGGGGAGTGGGGCGGGTGCTGTCGGCCCTGCCCGCCGGCCGCGGCGCGGCGCGAACGTGACGGCCCCGCCCGCCGGCGCCCCGGGCGACCGGCCGGCCGTGCCGGTGCTCAACGTCGCGAACATCCTGACGATCGCGCGCCTGATCCTGGTACCGGTGTTCGTGGCGTTCCTGTTCGCCGGACCCGACACCGACACATGGCGGTACGCGGCCTTCGGGGCCTACGCCGTGGCCGCGATCACCGACCAGATCGACGGCTCGATCGCCCGCCACTGGCGGCTCGTGACCGACTTCGGGATCCTCGTCGACCCGATCGCCGACAAGGCGCTCACCGGCGCCGCGCTCATCTCGCTGTCGGTGCTCGGCGAGCTGCCCTGGTGGGTGACGGCGCTCATCCTGCTGCGCGAGGTCGGCGTGACGCTGCTGCGGCTGTGGGTGATCCGGTTCGGGGTGATCGCCGCGAGCCGCGGTGGCAAGGCCAAGACGCTGCTGCTGAACGTGGCGATCGGCCTCTACGTCCTGCCGCTGGGCGGTCCCGCCGCGACGTTGCGCGCCGTCATCCTGGCCGCCGGGGTGATCGTGGCCGTCGCCACCGGCATCGACTACATCTACCGGGCGCTCGCGCTGCGCCGGCGGGCGGCCAGTGGCACCGCGGGTGCCGCGACGGCCGACGACGAGGAGGAGTGGGCGGATGCGGGCTGAGTTGCTGGCCGTGGGGGACGAGCTGCTCTACGGCGACATCGTGAACGGGAACGCCGCGTGGCTCGGCCGCCAGCTCGCCGACGTCGGCGTGGACGTCGCGACCTCCACGGTGGTCGGCGACGAGATCGAGACGATCGCCACCGCCATCCGGGCGGCCCTCGCCCGTGCCGACGCCGTCGTCCTCACCGGCGGTCTCGGGCCGACCCAGGACGACCTGACCCGCGAGGGCATCGCCGCGGCGGCGGGTGTGGGGCTGCGCCGCAACGACTTCCTGGAGGCGGAGCTGCGCCGCCGCTTCCAGGCGATGGGCCGCGACGGGTCCGCGCTGCCCGCGATGAACTTCCGCCAGGCGGAGCTGCCGGACGGCGCGCAGCCGCTGCCGAACACGGCCGGGTCCGCCCCGGGCGTGCGGATGGAGATCGGTGCCGGTGTCGTCTACGCGATGCCGGGTGTGCCCTTCGAGATGACGGCGATGTTCACCGCCAGCGTGCTGCCCGATCTGCTGCGCCGCGCCGGGCAGCCGGCGGTGGTCGTGCACCGGGTGCTGCGGACCGCGGGCATGTGGGAGTCGGTGGTCGCCGAGGCGCTCGCGGCCGAGGTCGACCGGCTCGCCCCGATCGGCAACCCGCGCATTGCCTTCCTGGCCAGCGGCGGGCAGACCCGGGTCCGGATCACCGCGCGCGCCCGGGACCGGGCCGAGGCCGAGGCGCTGATCGCCCCGGTGGAGACGGCGGCGCGGGCCGCGCTCGGTGCCGGCGTCTACGGCGGTGACGAGGACTCGCTGGAGAGCGTGGTGCTGGGCCTGCTCGGCGCGCGCGGGGCCACGCTGGCGGTCGCCGAGTCGCTGACCGGTGGGCTGCTCGCCGCGGCGCTGACCGACGTGCCCGGCGCGAGTGCCGTGCTGCGCGGCGGCGTGGTCTCCTACGCGACCGAGGTCAAGGCGTCCGCCCTCGGGGTGGACGCGGACCTGCTCGCCACCGAGGGAGCGGTGTCGGCGCGCACCGCCGCGGCGATGGCCGCCGGCGTGCGTGAGCGGCTCGGCGCCGACTACGGACTGTCGACGACCGGCGTCGCGGGCCCGACCGAGCAGGAGGGCAAGCCGGTCGGCACGGTGCACCTCGGTCTCGCCGGGCCGGACGGCACGATCACCCGATCGGTTCTGCTGCCGGGCGACCGGCCGCGGGTGCGGACGAACGCCGCCGTGGCCGCGCTGGACCTGCTGCGGCGTACCCTGGCGGGACTCCCCGACGGGGATCTCGTCACGGGCGGTGAGCGCACCTCCGGCGGGTCTCGGGACTAATCGCCGGACCCGAGTTGCTTACACAGTTACAGTCCCATCAACGAGGGCCTGTGGGCCGTGGTGGTGGGTATACGGTGAACGCATCCCGCGGACGAAGGAGGAGGCTCGATGGTCCTGCTCCGACGCATGATCGGCGAGGCGTTGCGCCGCCGCCGTCAGGATCAGCACCGCACGCTCCGGGAGGTGTCGTCGGCGGCCAGGGTGTCGCTCGGCTACCTCTCCGAGGTCGAGCGTGGGCAGAAGGAGGCCAGCTCCGAGCTGCTCGCCGCGATCTGCGAGGCTCTGGGAGTACGCCTCGCGGACCTGCTGCGCGAGGTCAGTGAGGACCTGGAGCTCGCCGAGCTCGCGGTGGGAGCGGCGGTCGGTGGCGGCGCCACGGTCGTCGTGCCGGCCCGCCCGACCGTCGTGGAACGCGCGGCCTGAGCTCGTCCGCTCCGGCTGCGGTGTGGCGGCGACGGTGGGAGCGCGCGCCCGGCTTACCGGTCTCATTCCGGGGCACGCCTGTGGAGGCAGGCGGCAATCCGAGAGTGAGAGAGGACGAGCATGAGCGCGATCCGAAGCCCACTGTCCGACGAGGCCCGCACCATCACCGGCGAGGCGCTGCAGGGGGCCCTGATCGATCTGATCGACCTGTCCCTGTTCGCGAAGCAGCTGCACTGGAACGTCACCGGGCGAACCTTCCGCAGCGTCCACCACCAGCTCGACGATGTCGTGGAGCTGGCCCGCCGCTATGCCGACCAGACGGCGGAACGGGCGGTGGCGATCGGGGTGAACCCCGACGGGCAGTCCACGACGGTGGCCCGCGGCACGCACCTGCACGGCGTCGAGGTGGGCTACGTCGCGGACGAGAAGGTGGTCCGACTGGTCACCGAAGTACTCGCGGGCGTCATCACACGGATGCGTACCCGGATGGACGCCACCGAGAAGCCCGATCCGGTCACCCAGGACCTGATCATTGATATCGTCCATGACCTGGAGGAACAGCACTGGATGTTCCAGGCGATGATCTGACGTCTCTCCAAGCCGGGGTGCCATCCGATCGTCGGCGGGTCGACCGCAGCCCGGGAGCCAGGCCCGAACGGGCCAGTTCTGGTGGCGGTGGGCGCGTCGATCTGCCACCCTCGCCGGTTAGCGTTCGTGACGCAGCTTGAGCCCGTCGTCCCGGGCACGGCGCCCGGGTCCGCCCGCAGGGGAAAGAAGGCCACGTGAGCACCGCCTCGCGACCCGAGGAGGATGACGTCACCCCAGGCCAGCTGCCCATCCAGGTATGCAAGGGCTGCAACGGTCTCGGTGAGCAGCTGGTCGTGTTCGCCACCGCCCGCGGTGGCTTCGTCCCGGCCTGCCGGTCGTGCGCGGTATGTGACGGCCGCGGCCGTACCGTCCTGCATCCCCCGGTCTGACCTCGCTGCCGGCCGCCGCCACCAGCCCGTCCTCGCGCCCGCCTGCCGGTCTCGCCTCCGCGAGGGTCGTCCGGGCCCGGTCTGACGTCTTGACGACGCGATTGGGCCGTCCTCGGGCCCACCACCCGGGCCGCGTCGTGCGACGATCGTGGTATGGCGAATGTCGTCCGCAAGATTGCCCGGTATCTTTCGGCGTCGGCGAATCGCAGGTTCGACGAGCGAGCCGATCCGCGCGTGCAGATCGACCAGGCCATCGAGGAGGCCCGCCGTCAGCATGAGGCGCTGGTCCAGCAGGCGGCGCTCGTCGTCGGCAACCAGCGGCAGCTGGAGATGCGCCTGGCCCGGCAGGCGGAGGAGGTCGCGAACCTCACCGAGTCGGCGCGCTCGTCGCTGCTGCTCGCCGACAGCGCCCGGGCCGCCGCAGACCCGGCCCGCGCGGCCGGCTACGAGGAGACGGCGCAGGCCTTCGCCAGCCAGCTGGTCTCCGCCGAGGGTTCCCTGGAGGACCTCAAGAACCTGCACCGCCAGGCGGCGTCCTCGGCGGCCCAGGCGCGCACCGCGGTCGAGGACAACACCGCGCGGATGCAGCGCCACCTGGCCGAACGGGCCCGGCTGCTGACCCAGATCGAGCACGCGGCCATGCAGGAGCAGATGACCCGGGCGATGGAGGGCATGTCCTCGCTCGCGCCGTCCGGTGACACACCGAGCCTTGCCGAGATCCGCGACAAGGTCGAGCAGCGGTACGCCGTCGCGCTCGGCCGCCACGAGCTCGCCTCGCAGGGCATGGATGCGCGGATGGTCGAGGTGCGGCGCGCCACGATGGATGCCCGGGCCCAGAGCCGGCTCGCGGAGCTGCGGGGCGCGCTCGGCACGGACGGTCCGGGTGCTCTGGGCGCTGGTGGCCCCGGTGGCGCGGGCGGCGATCTGGGGGCGCCGGCAGTGACCGGCGGGGCCGATCCGCATCGCCCGTCCCTGGCGAAGGGGCAGGGCGCCGGTGCGAACGGGCATCCCGAGCATGACGCCCAGCAGGGCCTGCCGCCCGGTGCCGGCGGCGCCAGGTCCGCTGGCGCGCCGCCGCCCGGTTCCCCGGCGGGCGGTTCTCCGGTGGCCGGCTGAGCCGGCAGGGACGGGTTTCGCGGCGGCGCCGGCCCGGGACGAGGAGCGACGACGGCATGAGTGGTTCGGGCGGGTGGGACCAGGGACTCGGGCATCTGCGGGCGGTGTTCGACGCCCGCTCAGCGGGTGACGCCAGCATGGCGGCGCGCCGCGCGGCGTCGGCCGCCGGTCCCGCGCTGCCGGACTGGGCTGGTGCCGGCTACGAGCGATGGTCGTTGCGGCGGGCGCAGCGCCGCGCCGGCCGGGGCCGGCGATGGGCGCGCCGTTGGTCGGCGGGCAGCGCCACGCTGTGGGCGGCGGTGGCCGCCCTGTCGACCGTGCCGGCGGTGTTGGACCGGTGGGAGTGGCTGCTGCTCGGCGCGGTGTCCGCGGCCCGCGCGGCTCTCGCCGGGCGCGAGCTGGCCGAGCTCGGCCGGGACGAGGACGCCCTGCCGATGCCGACCGCCGCGGCGCCGGGGCCATGGGAGCTGCGGGGTTCGGCCGCGGCTGAACCTCTGCGGCGCGGCGAGGCGGCGCTGGTCGCCCTCGCCGCGATGACGCGCTCGATCGCCGAGAGTCCCGCCCGCGTGTTGCTGCGGGGTGGGGTCGCCGGTGGCGCCGAGCTGGTCGACGGGCTGCGTGCCGGGGCGGTGCGGGTGGTGGCCTGCGAGTCGGCGGCGCGCGCGGTGGCCCATCCCGATCGGCGGGCCGAGCTGCTGCGGACCCGCGACGGCCTGGTGGCCACGATGACCACGTCGGTGGCGACCTTCGACGATCTGCTCGTGGCGGCGGCCGAGGCGGTCGGCAGTGTGTCGACCGCCGCGCCGGGACTGGAGCGGCTGCGGGCCGACACCGAGGTGCTGCGCGAGTACGCGGCGGCGCTGCGGGCCCTGACCGGCTGAGCCGACCCGCGCGGGTGTTCGGTCCGGTACGAGCGGCCGGGCCGGAGCCATCGTGTCGCCAACGCAACTGGGTGGCACCTTGGGGTGGGAGATCGCCACGTTTACGGTGGGTTCACCGATCACGCTACGTAGTACATGGCGGTTTGGCATGCATGACGGTCGTGCTGATGGCGCGTCTGACGTGGGTTTACTCGTTGTTTGCCACCTTTTGGTGGCTTTAATCCGCCCAGAGATCAACGGCGTAGGGCTTGCCGTGTGTACGGTGCGTACTCGTTGGGCGTTGCGCTCGCGCCGCCGAGTGGGCCGGGGCTGGCCTACCCAGGAGTGGATGTGTAATGTCCGGCTTGTCCAAAGTCCGCTGCTTGGCAGGCAGCGGGCGTACAAGACCAAGGCGTGTCGCGGTTCGACCGGTGCTGGCGCGTACCGGATCCGGCCGTGATGACGCTGGGGGGTGGCGCGGTCCGAGCACGTCTGAGGTGGACTTACCCGTGACCTGCCCTGCCGGGGAAATGCCCCCGGTTGAATCCGCAATCGCACCATCCGTGGCCGAGCTGGACCGGCCCTACAGCGAGCAGCGCTGGTCGCTGATGCTGCCCCACCGGGAGCGGCTGATCCACATCGCCCGCCGTCGGCTGCCCAGCAAGGCGGACGCCGAGGACTGCGTGCACGAGGCGTTCATCCGCGCCGCGGGCTTCCGTGATCTTGATGCGAACCGGGTTGGCCAGTTTCTGACCACCACGGTGCTGCGTCTGTGCGTCGACCATCACCGGGCCCGACAGCGGGCCGAGCGGGCCGTGGTCCGCGGCTACCTGCAGCCGTGGGAGCCGGCGCCGGACGACGCCGTGTGCGACCGGGCGGAGGCTCGCTGGCTGCTGTCCCGGGCGGGAACCCTGCGGGGCCGCGAGCGTCAGGTGATCATGGCTCGTGCCGCCGGGATGAGTACCCGGGAGGCCGCGGCCGACCTGGAGATCAGCCTCAAGGCCGCCGAGGGCGCCTTCACCCGCGGTCGCGCCCGGCTGATCTCCTTCTCCCGAAACTGACCAGCTCAGGCACGACCTCCGCCGGCAGGACGCCGACGGCGGCCGGAGCGGAACTCGCCGCCCCGGCCGGGAGGCTCACGACCGGTGACGGCTCCCGCGGGAGCCGTCGGCCCCGCCTGGCAGCGGGGACACCAGGTGGTACGCCGGCCTTCCTCGCCGATCCGGTCGGTGGTTCGGTCCGGGTCGGCGGTTCGGTTCGGGCCGGCAGGTCGGTGCGGGCCGGGCGAGCGAGCCTGGTCGGCCACGAGGATCCTGCCTGCGCACCGCCGGCAGGTCCGGCCGGCCCTGCCATAGACCCAGTGCTCCTCCCCGGGACGGGTGGAGCCCGTCGTGACCTGATGCCCGCCGTGGGCGCCGGCCTCGATCATCGCCTGGGCTCGACGCACGAGCCCGGCCAGGTCGGGTACGTCGCCCACGGGCGTCCACGGCGAGACACCGGCGAGGAAACACGCCTCGGTCCGCCAGATGTTGCCCAGGCCGGCGAGCAACCGCTGGTCGAGCAGCGCGGCGCCGATCGGCAGGTCAGGCCGCGTGCGCAGCCGGGCGACGGCGGCGGCCAGGTCCCAGTCGGGGCCGAGGACGTCCGGGCCCAGGTGACCGACCGCGTCCTGCTCCCGGCTCGTCGCCAGCAGCTCGACGGTGACCAGCCGGTAGCCGGTCGCTACGCGGGAGCTGGTGGTGAGGATCGCGCGGATCTGCCAGTCGGGACCGCCCGAGGCGGGCGCGCCCGGCCGGTGCAGATACCAGGCGCCCTCCATCCCGAAGTGGGTGTGCAGCGTCAGCCCGCCGTCGAACCTGGTCAGCAGATGTTTGCCGCGCGCCGCCACGGTGCTGATCCGCTGGCCGGACAGGTCGGCCGCAGCCAGCCGGGGCACGCGGAAGTCGCTGCCACGCAGCGTCTCGCCGGCGAGCGCGGCGTTCATGCGCCGGGCCGCCCGCCACACCGTGTCACCCTCCGGCATGGCCGTCCGCCCTCCCGGGCCTGCCCCGCGCGGCGTGCGTGGCGGTCTCGTGCGCCGTGGTGTCGTGCGTGGCGGTCTCGTGCGCGGTGGTGTCGTGGGCGGTGGTCTCGTGCGCGGGCAGCCGGCGCAGGGCCACGAGCGAGCCGAGCAGCCCGAGCAGGACGGTGAGCCCGAACGCGACCGCGAGGCCACCGTCCGGCGCGCCCGTCCGCGCCTGGCTCGCGGCGACCGCCACGCCGCTGACGCCGGCGCCGAACGCGGTGCCCAGATTGTCCGTCAGGGCGACCGCGGTGCTGGCCGCTCCCTGGCGGTGAGGCGGCGTCCGGGCCAGGACCAGCGTGACGATCGTCGAGTACGACATCCCGATGCCGAGCCCGGCGATGCCCCAACCGCCGATCGCCACCGGCAGCGGTACCCGGCCGGGCAGCAGGACGGTGGCGAAGACGGCCGTGCCGAGTGCGACCAGGCCGAGCCCCCAGCCGACCAGGGTGCGCTCCCGGACCCGTTTCGCCAGCCGGGCCTGCGTCCACGCACCCGCGGTCCAGCACAGCGTCGCGCTGGACACGGCGAGCCCGGCCGTCGTCGTCGACGCGTGCCGCACCGCGGTGATCGACAGTGGGACGAAGGTGTCCGCGCCGAAGAAAGCCCAGGTCAACAGGCCTCGGCACGCCACGGCGGCCGGCACGCCCGGGCGCAGCAGCAGGGTGCCGGCGGGCAGCAGGCGGCGCAGTGGGCCCAGGCCGCAGCCGATGCCGGCCGCGACGAGGGGCAGGCCGAGCAACGACCAGCTGGTCAGGCCGGCGAGGATGAGGCCCGCACCGGCACTCACCCGCACCGCGGCCACCACGGGCGCCCGCCCGCCCTCGCGGGGCGCGCCGGCAGCGTCCCTGGGGGCCCGGTCGGCATCGTCCTCGTCGGCATCGTCCCCGTGCAGCCAGCCGGCATTGTCCCCGGGGGCCGCGTCGGGGCCGGTCGCGGGAGGGCCGCCGGGAAGCGCACGCAGGGCCCGCAGCGGGATCAGGCCCGCGACGACCGTCAGCGGCAGCAGGCCGCCGAACACCCAGCGCCAGCCGACATGCGCGGCCACCAGCCCGGACAGCGCCGGACCGCCGAGCCCCGGCACGACCCAGGCCGAGGCGAGAAGCGCGAAGACCCGGGGGCGCAGCGCCGCGGGGTAGACGCGGCCGATCGTCGCGTAGGCGACGGCGGGGATCGCGCCGCCGCCGAGACCCTGCAGGCCACGCGCGGCGACGAGCACCGGCATCGTCGGCGCGACCGTGGCCAGGGCCAGCCCCGCGCCGAACAGCAGCAGTCCGGCGGCGAAGGGCCGAGCCGGGCCCACCCGGTCGGCATCCGACCCGGCGAGCACGATTCCGACCGTCGTGCCCAGGAAGAACGCGCTGGTGGTCCAGCCGTAGAGGCTGACACCGCGCAGCTGCGCGGCCACCTCGGGCAGGACCGTGACCACCGCCAGCGCCTCGAACGCGACCAGCGTGATGATCGTGACCAGGCCGATCGTCAGCGCCCGGATCCGCCGGTCGGTCAGCGTGCTGATCGGCGGATCCGGGCCCCCGACGGCCAGGACGCGGGCCTCGCCCGCCGCCGTCCGCGGACCCTGGCTCATGCCTGCAGCCGCAGGCCGCGGGGCGTGGGACGGAAGCCGGCCCGGGCGAGGGCCGCGCCGACCGCGCTCGACCCGACCGTCGCGCCGTCGGCCTTCTCGACGGTCAGCCGACCCAGCTGACCGTCGACGACCGCCGCCGCCAGCGCGTCCGCGGCGAGCCCGACGACGTGCTCGTCCCCGCTCCACGACAGCAGGGAGCGACCGCCGCGCTCGACGTAGAGGACCAGCTCGCCGCCGACGAGCACGACCAGCGCGCCCGCCTTGCGGCCCGGGCGGTGCCCGGCCGGGTCGGCTCCGGTTCCCGGCTGCGGGCGCGCCGGCCAGGGCAGCGCCGCCCCGAACGGGTTCGCCGGGTCCGTCGCGGCCAACACCACGGCCCCGGCCGGCCCGGCCCCGTCGCCGGTCCTGCCCCGCCGCGAGCCGTCCAGCGGCCCGGCGCCGGGACCAGAGCCGGCGCCGAAACCTGGTCCACCTCGTGGTTCGGCGCCCGGACCGGACCCGGCGACCGAGCCGGGCCGCTCGGCCCAGGCGGGCGTCGCGTGGGCGTCATGCTGGGCCGCGGCGACGGCGCGCAGCCGGTCGACGGCGCCGGGGACGGCGAACTGGGCGGCGCCGAGCGACTCGACGAAGTAACCGCGCCGGGCCCGCCCAGCGTCCTCGAACGCGCTCAGCACCCGGTAGACCGCCGCGAACCCGCCCGGGACGTGCTCGCTGGCCACCGCGCCGCGGGTCACGATGCCGTGCCGATCGAGCAGCGCCTCGGCCTGGGCGTGGCCGCGCCGCGTCGGGTCCTCGTCACGTTCGGGTAGCAGCGACCAGCGTCCGGCCGCGGTCGGCGGGCCGGTCCGGCGGGGCAGCACCGGCCGGCCGGGGCGGGACCGGGCCGATCGGGGCCGCGGGGTGCGCCGCCGCGCCGCGCCGCCGGTCGCGCCGAGCACGACCCGCAGCGGCGCGAGCGTGTCATTGGTGACCAGGCCCGCCCAGACCAGATCCCACAGGAGGGCGGTGAGCGCGGTGTCGTCGTGCGAGCCGACGCGGTCCGACAGCGTGCGGAAGAACAGCGCCGCTCCGTCGGCCAGCGCGTCCAGGACGGACAGATGGGCCGGTCCCGCGGCGGCGTCCGGATCGGGCGGGGGCAGCAGCAGGCCGGCCGCGTCGGCGGTGACCAGGGTGAGCCACCCGTCGCCGCCCGGCAGGCCGCCGGACCCGGCCCAGTGCACCTCGCCGGTCGAGCACAGCTCGTCGAGCATCGCGGGGGAGTAGTCGCCGACCCGCGCCGGCAGCACGAGCGCCTCCCAGGCGCTGGCCGGGATCAGCGCGCCCTGCAGCTGCTCGACCACCCGCAGCACGCCGTCCACCCCGCGGCCACGACCGCTGGTCACCCCCTGCCAGGCCGGCAGGAAGGCGCCGAGCGCGCGGGTCGGGGTGGGCTCGATCTCCCTGCGCAGGGCCGCGAGGCTACGCCGGCGCAGCATCCGCAGGACCTCGGCGTCGCAGAACTGGATGCCGGCGCGGTCGGGATGCAGCTCGCCGCGCACGAGCCGACCTCGCGCGACGAGCGCCTCCAGCACGCCGAGGACCACCGCGGTGCCGAGCCCCAGCCGCCGCGCCGGCTCCTCGGGGTCGAACGGGCCGTGGGTACGGGCGTACCGGGAGATCAGATCGCCGAGCGGATCGCGCACCGGCTCGGTGAAGGCGGCGGGCACGCCCACCGGCAGGGCCACGCCGAGCGCGTCGCGCAGCCGGCCGGCGTCCTCGACCGGCACCCACCGCTGCTGCCCGGCGATGCGCACCCGAAGGATCCGCCGCGCGTGTTCGAGCTCGGCGAGCCACGCCTCGGTGGCGCCGCGGGCGACGGCCTCCTCGGTGGTCAGGTCACCGACGATGCGCAGCAGGTCCGCGACCCCCTCGGCGTCGCGGGCGTGACGATCCGGGGCGAGGCGGGTGAGCTCCGCGCTGACCTGGGCCAGCGCCGCCGGGTCGAGCAGCTCGCGCAGGTCGGCCTCGCCGAGCAGCTCGGCGAGCAGGGAACTGTCCAGCGACAGCACCTGGGCGCGGCGCTCGGCCAGCGGCGCGTCCCCGTCGTAGAGGAAGGCGGCGACATAGCCGAACAGCAGCGCGGAGGCGAACGGCGACGGCGCCGGCGTCTCGACCTCGACGACCCGCAGCGAGCGGGCCGCGATCTCGCGCATCAGGCCGGCGAGCGACGGGGTGTCGAACACGTCCTGCAGGCACTCCCGCATCGTCTCCAGCACGATCGGGAAGTCGTCGAAGGCCGCCGCCACGGACAGCAGCTGGGCGCTGCGCTGGCGCTGCTGCCACAGCGGGGTGCGCCGGCCCGGCGTGCGCCGCGGCAGCAGCAGCGCCCGCCCGGCACACTCACGGAACCTGCTGGCGAACAGGGCACTGCCGCCGATCTCGGCCCGCACGATCGCGTCGACCTCGTCCGGCTCGAACACCGCGAGATCGGCGCCGGGCACCTCGGCCGCGTCCGGGATGCGCGCGACGATGCCGTCGTCGGTGTGCATGACCTGCACCTCTGTGCCGTAGCGGGCGCGCAGGCGGGCGCCGAGCGCGAGCGCCCACGGGGCGTTGACCGGCGCGCCGAACGGCGAGTGCACCGCGAGACGCCAGTCGCCGAGCTCGTCGCGGAAGCGTTCGACCACGAGGGTCCGGTCGTCGCTGAGGTGCCCGACGGCGCCGCGCTGCTCGTCGAGGTAGCGCAACAGGTTCGCGGTGGCCCAGGCGTCGAGCCCGGCGGCCCGCACCCGCTCGCCCGCCGCCGCCGCGTCGAGCCGGCCGAGCTCGCGCAGGAACGCGCCGAGCGCCCGGCCAAGCTCCGCGGGCCTCCCGGGGGCGTCACCGTGCCAGAACGGCAGCCGTCCCGGCCGCCCCGGCGCTGGGGTGACCAGCACCCGGTCGGCCGTGATCTCCTCGATCCGCCAGCTCGACGAGCCGAGCAGCACGACGTCGCCGACCCGCGACTCGTACACCATCTCCTCGTCGAGCTCGCCGACCCGGCTGGCCTTCTCCCCGACGAGGAACACGCCGAACATGCCGCGGTCGGGGATCGTGCCGCCGCTGGTCACCGCGAGCCGCTGCGCGCCGGGACGACCGCGCAGCGCCCCGGTCGCTCGGTCCCAGGTGATGCGGGGACGCAGCTCGGCGAAGGCGTCGGACGGGTAGCGGCCGGCCAGCATGTCGAGCACGCCCTCGAACACGGCCGCCGGCAGCGAGGCGAACGGGGCGGCGCGGCGGACCAGCGCGCCGAGGTCCAGGGCGTCCCAGTCCTCCATCGCCGTCATCGCCACCACCTGCTGGGCGAGCACGTCCAGCGGGTTGCGCGGATAGCGCAGGCCCTCGATCGTGCCGGCCCGCATCCGCTCGGCGACGACCGCGCATTCCAGCAGGTCGGCGCGGTGGCTCGGCAGCACCACGCCCAGGCTCGGCGCGTCCACCTGGTGCCCGGCGCGCCCCACCCGCTGCATGCCGGCGGCGACGCTCGGCGGCGACCCGATCTGTACGACCAGATCCACCGCGCCCATGTCGATGCCCAGCTCCAGGCTGGAGGTCGCCACCACGGCGGGCAGCCGGCCGGCCTTCAGATCCTCCTCGATGAGCTGGCGCTGTTCCCGGCTGACGCTGCCGTGATGCGCGCGGGCCACCTCCGGCCACGCCGGGTCGACGCGCCCCTGGCCGGCCTGGCCCATGGCGGCGGCCGGTGCCGTGCGCGCCGTGCCCCTCTGCGGCGCCGAGTCCCCGCCGTCTGCCTCGAGCAGCGCCGCCAGCCGGTCGGCGTGCAGCTCGTTCAGCCGGGCGCACAGCCGCTCGGCGAGCCGGCGGGAGTTCGCGAACACGATCGTGGACGAGTGCGCCAGCACCAGGCCGAGCACCCGCTCCTCGACCGCCGGCCAGATCGACGCCCTGGGGGTGACCGCCGCGGCGGAGCCGTCGGGGACGTCCTCGGCGCCGGGGCCGGCCAGGTTCGCCATGTCCTCGACCGGGACGACGACCTCCAGCTCCAGGGTCTTGGCCGCGGGCGGGCGCACCACGGTGACCGGGCGCGCACCCCCGAGGAAACGGGCGACCTCCTCGACCGGACGCACCGTCGCCGACAGCCCGACCCGTTGCGCGGGCGCGTCGAGCAGCGCGTCGAGACGCTCCAGGCTCACCGCCAGGTGGGCGCCGCGCTTGGTGCCGGCGACGGCGTGCACCTCGTCGACGATCACCGTGCGCACCCCGCGCAGCGCCTCCCGCGCGGCACTGGTGAGCAGCAGGAACAGCGACTCCGGCGTGGTGATCAGGACGTCGGGCGGTGTGCGGCCGATCTCGCGGCGCTGGGCGGCCGGGGTGTCTCCCGACCGGATGCCGACGGTGACCTCGGGCTGGGGAAGCCCGAGGCGCTGGGCCGCCCCCCGCATTCCCGCCAGCGGCGCCCGCAGGTTGCGCTCGACGTCCACCGCGAGCGCCTTGAGGGGGCTGATGTAGAGCACCCGGCAGCGGCGGGTGGGCTCGGTCGGCGGCTGCGAGCGGGCCAGCGCGTCCAGCGACCAGAGGAAGGCCGCCAGTGTCTTGCCCGATCCGGTGGGCGCGACGACCAGCGCGTTGCCTCCGCCGCGGATGGCCTGCCAGGCCCCGCGCTGGGCCGGCGTCGGCGCGGCGAAGGCCGCGCGGAACCACGCCCGCGTCGGCGCGGAGAACGGCGCGAGCGGATCGGCGGCCTGCTGGTCCGGCTGGTCGGCGGGGCTGTCGGTGGGCACGCAGACCAGTCTGCGTCGCCGCTGCGACAGTTTCCTCCGCTCGCCCGCTTCGTCCCACGCCCGCGCCCCGTGCCTCGGCCTGCTCGTCCCCGTCCTTCGGCCATCGCTGCGCCATGTCACCTCCCTCGCGTCGCGGGGGCTCGCGTCGTGGGGCCTCGCGTCGGTGGGGCGCGTTGGACTCGTCCTCGGCGGCGCGGTGCACACTGGCGGGGTGCGGTTGACCGAGTTCTGGGCAAGGATGAACAGCCAGTTCGGCGCCAGCTACGTGGAGTCGTTCGCGCGGGATCACGTGCTGGCCGGGCTCGGGGGAGCCACGGTGGAGGCGGCGCTGGCCCGGGGCGACGATGCCAAGGCCGTGTGGCGGGCGGTGTGTGAGGAGTTCGACGTGCCCGCGCGGAAGCGCTGAGCGCCCCACTCGGCGTGTCCTGTCGACCGTCGAACGCCTGTTCGGCTAGAGTTGTCCCCATGCGGCTACGTGTCCACAGATCAGCCCCGGCCCTCGAAACTGTCGGACCCACGGCCTAACGTCACCACCGTGGCCAAGAATCGACGACCTCAGCATGGAGTAACTCCAATGGCGGCAGGGCTCGACCGCGAGAAGGCGTTGGAGAACGCCCTCGCTCAGATCGACAAGGCGTTCGGCAAGGGCTCGGTCATGCGGTTGGGGGACGACTCCCGGCCGCCGATCGAGGCCATCCCCACCGGCTCGATCGCGCTCGACGTGGCGCTCGGCATCGGCGGGTACCCACGTGGGCGCATCATCGAGATCTACGGGCCGGAGTCATCCGGAAAGACGACCGTGGCGTTGCACGCCGTCGCGAACGCGCAGGCGGCCGGGGGTATCGCCGCGTTCATCGACGCCGAGCACGCGCTCGACCCGGAGTACGCGGGCAAGCTCGGGGTCGACACCGACAGTCTGCTCGTCTCCCAGCCGGACACCGGCGAACAGGCGCTGGAGATCGCGGACATGCTCGTGCGCTCCGGTGCGCTGAACATCATCGTCATCGACTCGGTCGCGGCCCTCGTCCCGCGCGCCGAGATCGAGGGTGAGATGGGCGACAGCCACGTCGGCCTGCAGGCCCGGCTGATGTCGCAGGCGCTGCGGAAGATGACGGCGGCGCTCGCGAATTCCGGCACGACCGCCATTTTCATCAACCAGCTGCGCGAGAAGATCGGCGTCATGTTCGGCTCGCCGGAGACCACCACCGGTGGAAAGGCACTGAAGTTCTACGCCTCCGTGCGCCTGGACGTGCGTCGTATCGAAACGCTCAAGGACGGCACGGAGGCTGTCGGTAACCGCACCCGGGTCAAGGTCGTGAAGAACAAGATGGCCCCGCCGTTCCGGACCGCCGAATTCGACATCGTCTACGGCGGCGGTATCAGCCGTGAGGGCTCCCTCATCGACATGGGGGTCGAGCACGGCATCATTCGCAAGTCCGGTGCCTGGTACACCTACGATGGCGACCAGCTCGGTCAGGGCAAGGAGAATGCCCGGTCGTTCCTGCGGGACAATCCCGACCTGGCCAACGAGATCGAGAAGAAGATCAAGGAGAAGCTGGGCGTCCTGCCTACTCTCGAGTCCGACGCCGTGGCGCCGGTCCCGGTCGATCTGTAGCCGATGCGGTCCGGTCGGCGTGATGCCGAGCGTCGCCCGGCCGAGGCTCCCGGTGCCGCCGGCGGGTCGGCAGCCGACCCGATCGAGGTCGCCCGCGAGATCTGTCTGCATCAGCTCGCCGCGAGGGCGCGCAGCCGAGCCGAGCTGGCCACGACTCTGCGGCGTCGTGGCGTCGCGGACGAGGTCGCGGAGGTGGTGCTCGATCGGTTGACCGCTGTCGGGCTCGTGGACGACAGTGCCTTCGCCGCTGCCTTCGTGTCGTCCGCGCGCGCCCAGCGCGGGCTGGGGCGGCAGGCCCTCGCCGCGGAGCTGCGCCGCCGTGGTGTGCAGCCCAAGGTCGTCGAGGAGGCCACCGCGGTCGTCGAGGAGTCGGACGAGGAGGAGACCGCCCGTGACCTCGTCCGTCGCCGGCTGGCGTCCATGGGGCGGCTGCCGGTCGAGGTGCGGGCACGGCGCCTGGTCGCGATGCTGGCCCGTCGGGGCTACTCGATCGAGCTCGCGGTCCGGGTCGTGTACGAGCTGGTCGGTGCGACCGACGACGGCGAGGACGAGCCGCCCGAGCTGGACGATCTCGACGGGTAGGGCGTGGCCGGCGGGTAGGGTGAGGGGGATTGCGCCTGCCGTCAATGTGACGAATTTCTTGACCAGGGAATGCGTCCGACCTATTCTTCCTGAAAGGTGACAGGATCCCGCGGTGACGCGGTGCAGATAGCTCGTCCAACTTCACACGGAGGCAGCCGCCGCGCGCGGATGCCCTGGTCGGTGTGTGTGGCAGGTGGTCTCCATTGCCGTCCTGTCCATCGTGCCGGCGTGGGCCTCGTAGCGCCATAGGCCCGTTCACCGCCGCTCTCCACGACTGTTTCGCGCCTGGTCGTGGGTCCTTCGCCGCTCCAAGTCCAGCCCGTTCCGCGGGCCTGGTGACCGCGGAAGGAGCAGCGATGGACAGCGTTCTGGTCATTCTCCTGTCACTCGTTCTCGTCGTGCTCGGCGCTCTTATCCTGATCGTGGCCCGGCTGGCGGGGGTGGACCGGCGTTCCCTGGTCGCGCTGCGCGCGCCGGCTCCGCGGCGGGCCCCGGGCCCCGTCATCGCCGCCGCGGCGGTCGCGACCGGCGGCGACGAGCCCGCGTTGGACGACGATGGCGAGCCCATGGTGCGGGTGCTGCCCGCCGGGACTGCGGGGGCGGCCCCGGCGGCCTCGGACGCTTCGACCGTCGTCGCGGATGCCGGCGGGGCTGAGGCCACGGCGTCCGCGCCGGAGGCGGTCACCGAGCCAGCGCGGGCGTCCGCGCCGGAGGCGGTCCACGAGCCGGATCCGGCGGCACCGGGGGAGGAGGTACGGGCGAAGGAGCGTCCAGGGGTCGCGGCGGAGGCCACGCAGGTGCTGGCCCGCGCCGAGCGGGAGGTGCGGGAGCGGCTCGCCCGGGCCGAGCGGGAGGCCGCCGCGGTCCGCCGTCGCGGCGAGGAGGAGGCCGCCGCGCTGCGCGATCGGGTGCTGGCGCAGGCCAGGGCCGAGGCGGCCCGGGTGGCGTCCGCGGCGCGGGAGGAGCTGGCCGCCGTTCGGGCGCAGGCCGCCGCGTCCCGGGCAGCCGTCGAGGATGATCAGCGGTCCAGGCGTGCTGAGCTGGCGCGCCGTGAGAGCGAGCTTGGCGCCCGGGAGCAGCGGGTCGAGCAGCGCGGCGCCGGGCTGGACGAACAGGCGACCGGACTGGCCGAACGGGAGCGGGAACTGCGGGAGCGGGAGGCCGAGATCGCGCGCCGGGCCGCGGCGGCGGGCGATCTGGAGGCCGCCCGCCAGGCGGCACTGGAGCGGATAGCCGACCTCACCGCGGCCGAGGCGCGCGCCGAGCTGGTCACGGCCATCGAGCACGACGCGAGACGCGAGGCCACGCTGCTGGTCCGCGAGATCGAGGCCCGCGCTGAGGAGGAGGGCGAGCAGCGGGCCCGCCGGATCGTGACCACGGCCATCCAGCGGGTCGCCTCCGAGCAGACCACCGAGTCCGTCGTGACCGTGCTGCACCTGCCGGGCGACGAGATGAAGGGGCGGATCATCGGCCGGGAGGGGCGCAACATCCGGGCCTTCGAGTCGGTCACCGGCGTGAACGTGCTCATCGATGATACGCCGGAGGCCGTGCTGCTCAGCTGCTTCGACCCGGTCCGGCGGGAGATCGGGCGGATCACGCTGGCCGCGCTGGTGTCCGACGGGCGCATCCATCCCCACCGCATCGAGGAGGAGTACGCCCGGGCGCAGGTCGAGGTCGAGGAGCGCTGCGTGCGGGCGGGCGAGGACGCCCTGGTCGAGACCGGGGTCTCCGAGATGCACCCGGAGCTCGTCACCCTGCTCGGCCGGCTGCGTTACCGGACCAGCTACGGCCAGAACGTCCTCGCGCACCTGATCGAGAGCGCGCATCTGGCCGGGATCATGGCCGCCGAACTGCGGATGGCGCTGCCGCTGGCGAAGCGGGCGGCGCTGTTGCACGATCTCGGCAAGGCCCTGACCCACGAGGTGGAGGGCTCGCACGCTCTCATCGGCGCCGACATGGCGCGCCGGCACGGGGAGAGCGAGGAGGTGGTGCACGCCATCGAGGCCCACCACAACGAGGTCGCCCCGCGGTCGCTGTGCGCCGTGCTCACCCAGGCCGCCGACCAGATATCCGGCGGCCGGCCGGGGGCTCGCCGCGACAGCCTGGAGTCGTACGTGAAGCGGCTCGAGCGCATCGAGCAGATCGCCGGCGACCGCCCGGGCGTCGACCGGGTGTTCGCCATGCAGGCCGGCCGCGAGGTGCGGGTCATGGTCGTCCCGGAGCAGGTCGACGACGCGGCCGCCCACCTGCTCGCCCGCGACGTCGCCCGCCAGATCGAGGACGAGCTCACCTACCCCGGCCAGATCCGGGTGACCGTCGTCCGCGAGACCCGCGCGGTCGGAATGGCCCGCTAGGCCCGTCTTCCGCACATGGGGCTTTGATGCGTTGACGGGCCCGTATGTCGATCATGGTGGGCGGGTTGGGTCGACGCCGAGGATGTCGAGGAGGTGCTGGTGCAGGTGTGGTGGGCGCGGGATGTAG
>NZ_JCBATA010000054.1:0-54749 GCF_059816245.1 Frankia sp. RB5 | reverse complement strand
ACCACACCATCACCACCCTCACCCCCCACCACCTCACCACCGTCCTCCCCCCCAAAACCCACACCGCCCACCACCTCCACCACCTCACCCGCCACCACCCCCTCGACGGCTTCGTCCTGTTCTCCTCGCTCGCCGGTGTCCTCGGCAACGCCGGGCAGGCGGCCTACGCCGCCGCGAACGCCGCGCTGGATGCCCTCGCCCAGGCACGGCGGCGGCTGGGGTTGCCCGCGGTCTCCATCGCCTGGGGTCAGTGGGCCGCCGGCGGGATGGCCGGGCGCCTGTCCGCCGCCGACGCGTCCCGCCTCGCCCAGGCCGGCCTCGCTCCGCTCGCGGACGAGGAGGCCACGGCGCTGTTCGACGCGGCCGTGCTCGCCGCCTCGCCACCGGCCCGGACGGACGCACCGCCCGCGGCAGTGGACGCCGCCCTCGTCGCCGCTCGCTTCGACGCCACCACGCTGCATCGGCTGGCGGAACAGGGGACGCTGCCCGCCGCGCTGCGCACCCTGGCACCGGCCCCCCGCCGCCCCGCGGGCCGCGCCGCGAAGGCCGAACCCACCCCGTCGTCCTGGGCGCGGCGGCTCGCCCGTCTCGACCCGCAACGGCGGCTGGCGACCCTGGTGACCCTGGTGCGCGAGCAGGCCGCGGACGCTCTCGGCCACGGCGACCCACACCGGATCGACCCGGACACCGCCTTCCGGGACCACGGCCTGGACTCGCTGGGCGCGATCATGTTCCGCAACGCCCTGAGCGCGCGGACCGGCCTCACCCTGCCCGCGACGCTGGCGTTCGACCAGCCGACGCCGACGGCGGTCGCCGGCCTGCTGCTGGAACGCCTCGCCGGCTCGCGGCGGTCCGCCGGGGCCGCCGCGCCCACGTCGGCCACGGCCGCCGACGAGCCGATCGCGATCGTGGCGATGGCCTGCCGGCTGCCCGGCGCGGCGCACTCGCCCGAGCTGCTGTGGCGGCTGGTCGCCGACGGGCGGGACGCGATCTCCGCCTTCCCCACCGACCGCGGCTGGGACGTCGGCGCGCTGTGGGACCCCGACCCGGACCGGACCGGCTGCTCCTATGTCCGCCACGGCGGTTTCCTGCACGAGGCCGCGGACTTCGACGCCGGCCTGTTCGGCATCAGTCCGCGGGAGGCGCTGGCGATGGACCCGCAGCAGCGCCTGCTGCTGGAGGGCACCTGGGAGCTGTTCGAGCGGGCGGGCATCAGCGCGGACACGCTGCGCGGCTCCGCCACCGGGGTGTTCACCGGCGTCATGTACGACGACTACGGCACCCGGTTCCGCCGGGCGCCCGCTCAGGTCGAGGGGCATCTCGGGGCCGGCAGCGCGGGCAGTGTCGCCTCCGGGCGGATCGCCTACACCTTCGGGCTCGAAGGCCCCACCCTCACGATCGACACCGCCTGCTCGTCATCGCTCGTCGCCGTGCACCTCGCCGCCCGGGCCCTGCGCGACGGGGAGTGCGACCTCGCCATCGCCGGCGGTGTCACGGTCATGGCGACGCCGGCGACGTTCGTCGACTTCAGCCGGCAGCGGGGGTTGGCTCCGGACGGCCGGTGCAAGCCGTTCGCCGCCGCCGCCGACGGCACGTCCTGGGGCGAGGGACTCGGACTGCTCCTGCTGGAACCGCTCGCGGCGGCGCGCCGCCGCGGCCATCGGGTCCTCGCGCTGGTCCGCGGCTCGGCGGTGAACTCCGACGGGGCGAGCAACGGCCTGACCGCGCCCAACGGGCCGGCCCAGGAGCGGGTGATCCGCCGAGCGCTCGCCGCCGCCCGGCTGCGCCCGGACGAGGTCGACGCGGTCGAGGCGCATGGCACCGGCACGACGCTCGGCGACCCGATCGAGGCCCAGGCACTCCTGGCCACCTACGGCCAGGACCGCCCCGCGGGCAGGCCGCTGTGGCTCGGCTCGGTCAAGTCCAACGTCGGTCACACCCAGGCCGCGGCCGGCGCCACCGGGATCATCAAGATGGTCATGGCGATGCGCCACGAGCAGCTGCCGCGCACCCTGCACGTGGACGCCCCCTCCCCGCACGTCGACTGGTCGACCGGCGCGGTGTCCCTGCTGACCGAGGCGGTGCCCTGGCCCGCCGGGGACCGGCCGCGGCGCGCGGCGGTGTCGTCGTTCGGCATCAGCGGCACCAACGCGCACGTCGTCCTGGAGGAACCTCCCGCCGTCCCCGGGCAGCCGTCCCGACCGTCGCCGGACGCGGTACCGGCGACGGCGCCAACACCCGAGACGCCGGAGATACCCGAGACGCCCGAGAGGGCCGAGATACCCGAGGCGGCAGAGACGGCCGCGACGGCCGCGACTTCCGGCACGCCCGTGGCTCCGGCGATTCCCACGGCATCCGGGACGCCGGTGGCTCCGCTGCCGTTCGTGGTGACGGCGGCGTCCGCCGCGGCACTGCCCGGCCAGGCCAACCGGCTGCTCGAACGGCTCGACGAGGCGCCGGCGCTGGATCTGGCCGACCTCGGCCTGACCCTGCTGCGCGGCCGCGTGCCGCTGCCTCACCGCGCGGCTGTCCTCGCGGGCAATCACGACGAGCTGCGCGCCGGGCTGGCGGCGCTCACCCGCGGCGACGCGGCGACGAACGTGGTCCGCGCCGGCGGCCAGCCCGGCGGCGTCGCGTTCCTCTTCGCCGGCCAGGGCAGCCAGCGTCCGGGCATGGGCCGCGATTTGTTCGAGCGGGATCCGGTCTTCGCCGGCGCGCTGCGGGAGGTGGCCGGTCGGCTGGACCTCGGGCTGGAGCAGCCGCTGCTGTCCGTGATGTTCGCCGCCGCGGACACCCCCACGGCGCCTCTGCTCGACCAGACCCTGTACACGCAGAGCGCGCTGTTCGCCCTCGAGGTCGCGCTCTTCCGCTACCTGGAGTCCTGGGACGTGCGTCCCGCGCTGCTCGCCGGACACTCCATCGGCGAGCTCGCCGCCGCGCACGTCGCTGGCGTGCTGACCCTGCCCGACGCGTGCACGCTGGTGCTCGCCCGCGGCCGACTCATGCAGGACCTGCCGGCCACCGGGGCGATGGTCGCGCTGGAGGGCACCCCCGAGCAGGTCGCGGCCGCGCTGGACGCGGCGGGTGTCGCGCGCGCCGTCGACATCGCCGCCGTCAACGGGCCCACCGCCACCGTCGTGTCCGGGGACCGCGACGCCGTCACCGCGCTTGCCGAGAGCTGGCGCGGCCAGGGCCGGCGCGCCAGGTCGCTGCGGGCCAGCCACGCCTTCCACTCCGCCCATATGGACGCCATGCTGGCCCCGTTCGGCGAGACGGCACGGGCCCTGACCTACCACGACCCGGCGATTGCGCTGGTCTCGACGCTCACCGGCACGGTCATCGCCGACGACGAGGTCCGCTCGGCCGACTACTGGGTGCGGCAGGTGCGTGAGACGGTCCGCTTCCACGACGCCGTGCGGACGCTGCGCGCGCAGGCGGCCATGACGTTCGTCGAACTCGGGCCCAGCAGGACGCTGTCGGCCCTGGCCCGTGCCGCCCTGGCCGAAGATCCGGAGACCGACCGGCTCACGTTCCTCCCCACCCTGCCCGACGGCGCGGTCGAGGCCCGCGACGCGCTCGGGGCCGCCCTCGGCGCCCAGCTGCGCGCCTCCCGGCCGCGGTGGCCGCGGGCCGAGGCCCGGTTCGTCGAGCGCGGCGCCCGCGTGGTCCCGCTGCCCACCTACGCGTTCACGCGGACGCGCTACTGGCTGGACGACGACGCCGCCGGCCCGGGCGATCTCGCCGGCGCCGGACTCGAGGCGACCGGCCACCCGTTGCTGCGCGCCGCGCTCACCCTCGCCGACGGCCAGGTCATCCTCAGCGGCCGGCTCGGCCCCTCCCAGGCGCCATGGCTGGCCGACCATGCCCTCGGCGGCACGATCCTGCTGTCCGCCACCACCTTCCTGGACCTGGTCGCCGCCGCGGCCGACCATGCCGGGCGCGGCGCGATCGAGGACCTCGCGCTCGCCGCGCCGCTGGGCCTGCGGGCGGACGGCGCGGTCCGCATCGGCGTGTCGGTCGATCCTCCCGACGCGGACGGCCGCAGCCGGGTCGAGGTGTGGTCACGGCCCGACGACGGGCTCACCGACAGCCCGTGGACCACGCACGCGACCGGAACGCTGCTGGCGGGCAGCGGCGCGCAGACGCGGCCTGTTCCGCCGGCGGGCACCTCGCCCACGGCGGGCACCGCGACCGACGGCTGGGCGCGGGGCCCCTGGCCACCCGCCGGCGCCACCCCGATCCCGGTGGACGGCCTCTACGACGAGGTCGCCGACCGTGGCTACCACTACGGACCAGCCTTCCGCGGCCTGCGGGCGGCCTGGCGGGCCGGCGACGTCCTGTACGCGCAGGTGCAGCTGCCGGAGGGAACCGGCGCCGACAGTCACGCCGTGCACCCGGCGCTGCTCGACGCGGCGTTGCACGCCCAGCTCACGCTGCCACCGCGCGACGACGACCCCCGCCCGCGGCTGCCGTTCTCGTTCGGCGGCGTCCGGCTGCGGGCCGGCGCGGCCACCGCGCTGCGGGTGCGGCTGGCGCCCACCGGGTCGGACACCGTGTCCGTCGACCTCGCCGATCCGGCCGGCACGCCGGTGGGATCGATCGACCGGCTCACGGTGCGGCCCGTGGACGTCGAGCGGTCGGCGGCCAGCCTCGCGCGCGAGGCGCTGTTCGAGCTCACCTGGTTGCCCGTCATCCCCGCCGCCGCATCCCCCGTGCCACGCGGCCCCGTCGAGACACATCTCTGCCTGGCCGTCGAGCGGCCCGGCAGCGGCGACCGGCCGGACGGCGGCCCTGACGGCGCGGACGACGGCGCCGCCCGGGTGCGCGACCACACGCACCGCGCGTGGGCACGGACCAGGGAGTGGCTCGCCCACGCCGACGGGACGTCCACCCTGGTGGTCGTCACCCGGGGCGCGGTCGGCGTCCAGGCCGACGAGGCGCCGGATCCAGCCGGCGCGGCCGTGTGGGGCCTGGTGCGCGCCGCCCAGCAGGAACATCCCGGTCGGCTGGTCCTGGTGGACCTCGATCCGGAGCCGTCGGAGCCGTCGGAGCCGTCGGAGCCGTCGGAGCCGTCGGAGCTGACGGAGCTGACGGAGCTGACGGAGCTGACGGAGTCGGACGCGCGGGTCACCGCGGCCGTCCAGGCGGCGCTGGCCGTCGGCGAGCCCCAGGTCGCCCTGCGCGACGGGCGCTGGCATGTGCCACGCCTGACCCGCGTCCCCGGCCCGGACCGGCCATCCGCCGCGCCGCCGTGGCACCGGGACGGGACGGTGCTCGTCACCGGGGGCACGGGGGCGCTGGGCCGCCTCGTCGCCCGTCACCTGGTCGAGGCCCACGGCGTGCGCCATCTGCTGCTCCTGAGCCGGCGCGGGCCGGATGCTCCCGGGGCGGGCGACGTCACCCGTGCTCTGCGCGAGCTCGGCGCCGAGGTCACGGTGGCGGCCGCCGACGCGGCCGACGCCCCCGCGCTGGCCGCGGTGCTGGCCGCCGTCGACCCCCGCCATCCCCTGACCGGCGTGGTGCACGCCGCGGGCGTGCTCGACGACGCCCCCGTCGACGCCCTCACCCCGGCCCGCCTCGCCGCGGTGCTGCGCCCCAAGGTGGACGCCGCGTGGAACCTCAGCGCGCTGACCCGCACCGCCGACCTGGGAGCGTTCGTGTTGTTCAGCTCGCTGGCCGGCGTTCTCGGCAACGCCGGGCAGGCGAACTACGCGGCGGCCAACGCCGCCCTCGACGCGCTCGCCGCACAGCGTCGCTCCCGCGGCCTGCCGGCCGTCAGCCTGGCCTGGGGACAGTGGGACGGCGACGGCATGGCCGCGCGACTGAGCCCGGCCGACCGCGCCCGCCTCGCCCGCGCGGGCATCGCACCGCTGTCCACGTCCGACGGGTTGGCACTGTTCGACGCCGCGATCACGGCGGGTCCCGCGCTGGTCGTGCCCGTCCGGATCGACACGCCGGCGCTGCGGGCCAGGGCCGCCGCGGGGGCGGTACCGCCGGTGCTCGGCGGGCTCGTTCCCCGCCAGCGGCGTGCCCCCGCGGCGGCGGGCGACCTCGCCGATCGGCTGGCCACCCTGGCCGACGCCGAGCGGCGCGCCGAGCTGCTCGCCCTGGTCCGGCGCCGTGCCGCCGAAGTGCTCGGTCACACCGACGCCGCCGCCATCGAGGCAGACCGGCCCTTTCGCGATCTCGGCTTCGACTCCCTGAGCGTCCTCGAACTGCGCGACGCGCTGTCCGCCGCGACCGGCCTGCGGCTGGCCAGCACCGTCGTGTTCGACCGGCCCACCGCCGCGCAGCTCGCCGCCCACCTGGACGCCGAGCTGCGCGGCGGGCAGCGGACGGTGGCGGTCACGGCCGCCGCGGCGTCCGACGAACCGATCGCGATCGTGGCGATGGCCTGCCGGTTCCCCGGTGGGGTCCGCACCCCCGAGCAGCTGTGGACGCTGGTCGCGCAGGGCACCGACGCCATCAGCGCGTTCCCCGACGACCGCGGCTGGGACGTCGAGCGCCTGTACGACCCCGACCCGGAGCGGACCGGCACCTCCTACGTGCGCCACGGCGGGTTCCTGCACGACGCGGGCGAGTTCGACCCCGCGTTCTTCGCGATCTCCCCCCGCGAGGCGCTGGCGATCGATCCCCAGCAGCGCCTGCTGCTGGAGGTGGCCTGGGAGACGCTCGAACGCGCGCACATCCCACCGGGCGCCCTGCGCGGCTCGGACACCGGCGTGTTCACCGGCGTCATGTACGACGACTACGGCACCCGGCTGGCCGCCGCCCCACCGGACGGCTTCGAGGGGCTGCTCGCCAGCGGCAGCGCCGGCAGCGTCGCGTCCGGCCGGATCGCGTACTCGTTCGGGTTCGAGGGTCCCACCATGACCATCGACACGGCCTGCTCGTCGTCCCTGGTCGCCGTGCATCTCGCCAGTCAGGCGCTGCGCGGCGGCGAGTGCTCGCTGGCCCTCGCCGGCGGCGCGACCGTGATGGCGACGCCGACCACCTTCGTCGAGTTCAGCCGTCAGCGCGGCCTGGCACCGGACGGGCGCTGCAAGCCGTTCGCGGCGGCGGCGGACGGCACCGGCTGGGCCGAGGGCGTCGCGCTGCTGCTGCTCGAACGGCTCTCCGATGCCGAGCGCAACCGCCACCCGGTGCTCGCCGTCGTGCGCGGCAGCGCGGTCAACTCCGACGGCGGTGGCAACGGGCTGACCGCGCCGAGCGGGCCGGCGCAGGAACGCGTCATCCGCCAGGCCCTCGCGAACGCCCGGCTGAGCCCGCAGACAGTGGACATCGTCGAGGCGCACGGCACCGGCACCCGCCTCGGAGACCCCATCGAGGCGCACGCGCTGCTGGCCGCCTACGGCCAGGACCGCCCGGCCGGGCAGCCGCTGTGGCTCGGCTCGGTCAAGTCCAACATCGGCCACACCCAGGCCGCGGCCGGCGCCGCAGGCATCATCAAGATGGTCCAGGCGATGCGTCACGGCGTGCTTCCCCGCAGCCTGCACATCGACGAGCCGACCCCCCATGTCGACTGGTCGTCGGGGGCGATCGAGCTGCTGGCGGACCAGCGGCCCTGGCCCGCGACCGGCCGCCCGCGCCGCGCCGCGGTCTCCTCGTTCGGCATCAGCGGCACGAACGCCCACCTCATCCTCGAGCAGCCTCCCGCCGCGGCGGACGCCCCGCACACCCCCGTCCCGGCCACCCCGGACGGCCCGCCGGCCTCGGCGGCGCATGACGGCCAGCCGGCTTCCGCGCCGGGCCTGCCCGTCGCCTGGTTGCTGTCCACCCGGGACGAGCGGGCGCTGCGCGAGCAGGCCGCCGGACTGCGCGCGTTCGCCGCCGCGCACCCCGACCTTCCCGCCCGCGCCGTGGGCCGCGCCCTGGCGCTGACCCGCACGGCGTTCCCGCACCGCGCGGTCGCCCTCGCCCGGCCCGACGCGACGGCGGGCGAGCTGGTGACCACGCTGGACGCGCTGCGCCGGGGGGAGCCGGCCGCGGGTCTCGTCGCCGCCCTGCCCACGACCGGCGGTGCCGAGCCCGGGCGGACGGTGTTCGTCTTCCCCGGCCAGGGCGCCCAGTGGGCGGGGATGGCCACCGAGCTGCTCGCGACGTCCCCGGTGTTCCGCGCGGCGATGTCCGCCTGCGCCGACGCCCTCGCCCCGCACGTCGACTGGTCCCTGTTCGACGTGCTCGCCGTCCCGTCCGACGCGGCCGAGTCCGCCCAGGCGGACTCCGCCGAGGCACAGTCCGCCGAGGCACAGTCCGCCGCGGGGCGGTCCGCGCCGCCCGGGGCCGCCCACCTGGGGTCCGGCCCGGCCGGACTGCACCGCGTCGACGTGGTGCAGCCGGCGCTGTTCGCCATGATGGTGTCGCTGGCCGAGGTCTGGCGGTCCCACGGCATCCGCCCGGACGCGGTCGTCGGCCACTCCCAGGGGGAGATCGCCGCCGCCTGCGTCGCCGGGGCGCTGTCCCTGTCGGACGCGGCCCGCGTGGTCGCGCTGCGCAGCAGGGCTCTGACCACCCTGTCCGGGCGGGGCGCGATGGCGTCCGTGGCGCTGTCCGCGCGGCACACCGCCGACCTGCTGCGGCGCTGGCCCGGGCACCTCGACGTGGCGGCCGCCAACGGGCCGGCGACCACCGTCATCTCCGGCGCCGCCGAGGCGGTGGCCGAACTGCTGGCCGCATGCGAGGCGGACGGGATCCGGGCCCGGCGCATCCCCGTCGACTACGCCTCGCACTCCCCGCACGTGGCCGAGATCCGCGCACGGCTGCTCGACGAGCTGCGTGACGTGCGGCCGACGCGGGCGCGCGTCGCGTTCTGGTCCACCGTGACCGCGGGCCCCCTCGACGGCACCGAGCTCGACGCCGAGTACTGGTACCGCAACCTGCGCGAGCCGGTCCGCCTGGCACCGACCATCGGTCAGCTCGCCGCCGCCGGTCGCACCGCGTTCCTCGAGGTGAGTCCGCATCCGGTCCTGACCGTGGGCATCGGTGACAGTCTCGCCGACGCGGACGTCGCCGGATCCGTGGTGCTCTCGACACTGCGCCGCGACGACGGCGGCCCCGACCGGTTGCTGACCTCGCTCGCCGAGGCCCATCTGCACGGCCTGCCGGTCGACTGGACCACGGTCCTCGGCGAGGCGCACCTCCCCCACGTCGACCTGCCGACCTACCCCTTCGCCCGGGAGCGGTACTGGCTCGAGCCGCGCGAGCACGCCGGCGGCGGCCTGCGGGCGGCCGGACTGGCCGGCACCACACATCCGTTCCTGGCCGCGGCGGTGCCGCTGGCGGACGGGGGGGTGCTGCACACCGGCCGGATCTCGCTGCGCCAGCAGCCGTGGCTCACGGATCACGCCGTGCTCGGCACCACGCTGCTGCCTGGCGCCGCGTTCGTGGACCTCGTCCTGCACGGCGCGGCGGCGGTGAGGGACGGCGCCGTCGCCGGTACCGGCCCGGACCTCGACGGGCCGGCCAACCTCCTCCTCGAGGAGCTCACCCTGCGGGCCCCGCTCCCGCTGCCCGCCGAGGGCGCGGTCGACCTGCAGGTCACCGTCCGGGCCGCGGCCGAGGACGGGTCTCGCGCCGCCGAGGTGCACTCCCGGCCGGCGGACCTCCCGGACGCCGGGTGGACGTGCCACGCGCGCGCCACCCTGCGGCCCGCCGGGCCCCCGGCCACGGACCCGGCGGCCACGGACGCGCCGGCGCCCGGGTTCGGCTGGCCGCCCGCCGGCGAGCCCGTCGACGTCGCCGAGCTGTACCGGCAGCTCGCCGAGCGGGGGTACGACTACGGCCCCGCCTTCCAGGGGCTGCGCGCCGCCTGGCGGCACACCGACGGGGTGGCCGCCGACGTCGAGCTCGCCGAGGACCAGCGCGGCGACACGGCGGCGTGCGTGCTGCACCCGGCGTTGCTCGACGCGGCCCTGCACGCCTGCGCGCTGGCTGCCAGCACCCCGGACGCCGGCACCCCGGACGCCGGGACCGGGGCAGGCATCGGGCGGATCCTGGTGCCGTTCACCTGGGGCGGCGTGCGGACGGGTGTGGTCGGAGCGGCGGCCGCCAGGGTTCTGGCCAGGGCGACGAGCCCGGACACGGTGGCACTGCGGCTTGAGGACGCCTCGGGACGCATGATCCTCACGGTCGAAGCGCTCACCCTGCGTCCTCTTGATCCTTCCCGGCTGCCCACGACGACGCCCGCCCTGTACGGACTGGACTGGACGCCCGAGCCCGCGGCGGCGTCGCCCGAGCCCGCCATTGCCGCCGCCGGCCCCGTCCTGGTGCTGGGCACCGGCCCCTCGACGACCACCGGATTCGATCTGCTGCCCACGGTGCCCGGCACGGACCTGGCGACCGCGGCCGCCTCGGCCCGGCCGGGCGAGCCGTTCACCGTGCTGGTGCCCTGCGTCGGCCTGGACGCGGCCGCCACACCGGCCCTCCCCGCGGCCACACCGGCCCTCCCCGCCGCTGGGCCGGCCGCCGCGACCCACGACGAACCCGATGCCACGGGCGACGTCGCGTGGCACCGCCCGACGGACCCGGCGCTGGCCGCCCGCGCCCGAGACGGCGCCGAGCGGGCCCGCCAGCTGGTCGCCGCCTGGCTGCACGACCCACGCCTGGCCGCGGGACGGCTGGTGTTCGTCACCCGCGGGGCGGTCGCGGTCCGCGCCGGCGAGCCGGTGACCAGCCTCGCCGACGCCGCGGTGTGGGGCCTGGTCCGCACGGCGACGGCGGAGAACCCCGGCCGCTTCGGCCTCGTCGATCTCGACCCCCGGGGCTCGGCACCGTCCCTGGAGCTGCTCCTGCCCACCGCGGACGAGCCGCAGCTCGCCGTGCGCGGGGACAGCCGCCTGATCCCGCGGCTCGCCCGGATTCCCGACACCGACTCGTTGCGCCCGCCGGCCGGCGCGGCGGGCTGGCGGCTGGAGCTCACCGGCGACGGGCAGGTCGACGGGTTCGTCCTGGCGGCCTACGGCGGCGCCGAGGAGCCACTGCCACCGGGCCACGTGCGCATCGCCCTGCGGGCCGCCGGGCTGAACTTCCGCGATGTGATCCTCGCGCTCGGCATGGTGACCGGCGATGCGAGGCCGCCCGTCGGTGAGGGCGCCGGGCTGGTCGTGGAGGTCGGCCCGGACGTCACCGCGCTGCGCCCGGGCGACCGGGTGGCGGGCCTGGTCACCGGCGCCGGTCCGCTGGTGACCACCGACCAGCGCCTGGTGGCCCGGATCCCGGACGCGATGACCTATGCCGAGGCCGCCACCATCCCCGTCGCCTTCCTCACCGCCTACTACGGACTCGCCGAGATCGCCGAGGTACGCGCGGGCGAGTCGCTGCTGCTGCATGCGGCCACCGGCGGCGTCGGGCAGGCCGCGCTGCAGCTCGCCCGGCTGTGGGGACTGGAGGTGTACGGCACGGCGAGCCCTGGCAAGTGGGACGTGCTGCGCGCGTGGGGCCTCGACGGGCGGCACATCGCGTCCTCGCGCGACCTCGGCTTCGAGGAGGCGTTCCGCGCGGCGAGCGCTGGGCGCGGCGTGGACGTCGTGCTGAACTCCCTCGCCGGGCCGTTCGTCGACGCGTCCCTGCGCCTGCTGGCGCCACGCGGCCGGTTCCTGGAGATGGGCAAGACCGACATCCGCGACCCCGCACGGGTCGCCCAGGTGCGCCCGGACGTGCGCTACCGCGCCTACGACCTCACCGAACAGGGGCCGGACCACGTCAGCGGCATGCTCGGATGGCTGCGCCCGAGGTTCGAGCGCGGCGAGCTCCACCCGCTGCCGGCGGCCGCCTGGGACCTGCGGCGTGCGCCGGAGGCCATCCGCTTCCTCAGCCAGGCCCGCCACGTCGGAAAGCTGATCCTCACGGTGCCGCGGGCGCCGTCGCCGGACGGCACCGTCCTGATCACCGGCGGGACCGGTGTGCTGGGCGCGCACCTCGCCCGACACCTGGTGGCCCGGCACGGGCTGCGCCATCTGCTGCTGACCAGCCGCCGGGGCGTCGCCGCCGACGGGGCCGGCGCGCTCGTCGCCGAGCTCACCGCCGCCGGAGCGTCGGTGCGGGTGGTGGCGTGCGACGCGGCGGACCGCACGGCGCTGTCGGCGGCCCTGGCGGGCATCGCGCCGGAGCATCCGCTGACCATGGTGGTGCACGCGGCCGGTGTCATCGACGACGTGCCCGTCCACGTCCTGGACGCCGACCAGCTCGACCGGGTGCTACGCCCGAAGATCGACGCGGCGTGGAACCTGCACGAGCTGACCAGGGACGCCGACCTGGCGGCGTTCGTCCTGTTCTCCTCGCTCGCCGGCACGCTGGGCACCCCGGGGCAGGCCAACTACGCGGCCGCCAACGCCTTCCTGGACGCCCTCGCCCAGCACCGGCGCGCCGTCGGCCTGCCCGCGGTGTCGATGGCGTGGAGCCTGTGGTCGCACGCCAGCGAGATGACCCGCCACCTCGGCGCCGCCGACCGGGAGCGGATGACCCGCACCGGCGTGCCACCGCTGTCCACGGCCGAGGGGCTGGCGCTGTTCGACGCCGCGATCGACACGTCGCGGGCCGCGGTGGTCACCGCCCGCCTCGACCCCCGGCGACTGCGCGACGCGCCCGCCCATCCGATGCTGCGCGGCCTCGTGACCCCGGGCCGCGCGCAGGACTCCGGCGCCGCGGATCGCGCGGACTGGCCGCGGCGGCTGGCCGAGGCCGCAAGCGAGAACCGCCCGGAGCTGGTGATGAGCCTGGTCCGCGCCCAGGCCGCCGCCGTCCTCGGTCATGCGTCGAGCGACACGCTGCGTCCCGATCAGGCCTTCCGGGAACTCGGGTTCGACTCGCTGACCGCCGTGGAGCTGCGCAACCGGCTTGCCGCGGCCACGGGCCTGCGACTGGCGAGCACCCTGGTCTTCGACCATCCCACTGCCGGCCACCTGGCCGAACACCTGCACGGCGAGCTGTTCGGCACCGACGGCGCGGGCTCCCCCGCCGGCACGGCGGCGGCGCGGGCCGCGGCGGTGCGGGCCGAACTGGACCGGCTGGCGGCCGCCGTCGAAGCGCTGGTCACCGGTCCGGACGACGACCCGGCCGACCCGGGCGCGCGGGAGAACCTCGCCGCCCGGCTGGCGGACCTGCAGGACCGGCTGCGCCAGGCACGAGCGGGCGACCGGGAACAGTCCGTCGCGGGCACGCTCGCCGCCGCGTCGGACGACGAGATCTTCGCCTTCATCGACAACGAGCTCTGAGTCCGGCCGGCTCCGTCGGCTCTCTCGGTGTCTCCAAGCCCCATCTCCTGGAGGGACTGACCGTCACATGGCGAACGAGGACAGGCTGCGGGAGTATCTGCGACGGGTCACCGCCGATCTGCATGAGACCCGCCAGCGGCTGAGCGCCGCCCAGGAGCAGGACCGCGAGCCGATCGCGGTCGTCGCCATGAGCTGCCGCTTCCCCGGCGCCGTCACCTCGCCGGAGGATCTGTGGCGGCTGCTCGACGCGGGCACAGACGCGGTCGGTGAGTTCCCGACCGACCGCGGCTGGGACCTCGAGGGCCTGTACGACCCCGATCCCGACCGCACCGGCACGATGTACGTGCGGCACGGCGGGTTCCTGCGTGACGCCGCCGGCTTCGACGCGGAGCTGTTCGGCATCCACCCGCGGGAGGCCGCGGCGATCGACCCCCAGCAGCGGGTGCTGCTCGAGTCGACCTGGGAGCTGTTCGAACGGGCCCGGATTCCGGCTGCCAGCCTGCGCGACAGCTCCACCGGCGTGTTCGTCGGGGTGATCGCCCAGGACTACGCCCCCGGCCTGGGCCGGGTGCCCGCCGCCCACGAGGGCTACCTGCTGACCGGGAACACCACGAGCGTCGCCTCGGGACGGATCGCGTACACCTTCGGGCTGCGCGGCCCGGCTCTCACCGTCGACACCGCCTGCTCGTCCTCGCTGGTCGGCGTCCATCTGGCCTGTGCCAGCCTGCGCAGCGGGGAGGTGACGCTCGCGGTCGCCGGCGGAGCCACCGTGCTGGGGTCCGCCGGGGTCTTCGTCGAGTTCAGCCGCCAGCGCGGCCTGGCCCCCGACGGGCGGTGCAAGTCCTTCGCCGCCGCCGCCGACGGCACCAACTTCGCCGAGGGCGTCGGCCTGCTCCTGCTCGAACGCCTCGGCGACGCCCGCCGCAACGGGCACGAGATCCTCGCGGTCATCCGGGGCAGCGCGGTGAACTCGGACGGCGCGAGCAACGGACTGACCGCCCCGAGCGGACCCGCCCAGGAACGGGTGATCCGCGCCGCCCTCGCCCGCGCCCGGGTCACCGCCGCCGAGGTGGACGCCGTCGAGGCGCACGGGACGGGCACCACCCTCGGCGATCCCATCGAGGCGCACGCGCTGCTGGCCACCTACGGCCGCGAGCACTCGCCGCAGGCACCGCTGTGGGTGGGCTCCGCCAAGTCGAACCTCGGCCACACCCAGGCCGCGGCCGGCGTCGCCGGAATGATCAAGATGATCCTGGCGATGCGGCATGCACGCCTGCCGGCGACGCTGCACGTCGACGAGCCCACCCCGCACGTGGACTGGAGCGACGGGACGGTGCGGCTGGCGCGGCAGGGACGCCGCTGGGAGGCGAACGGTCGTCCGCGCCGTGCCGCGGTGTCCTCGTTCGGCATCAGCGGCACCAACGCCCACCTCATCCTCGAGGAGGCACCCGCGGGCGCCGGACAGGGCGAGGCCGCGCGGCCGGTCACCGCGGACCGCGCCGCCGCACCCGCGCACCCGCTGCCATGGCTGCTGTCCGCCGGCTCGGCGGACGCGCTGCGAGCGCAGGCCGCCCGGCTGCTCACACATCTGACCGCCGGTCCCGCGGCCTCGGACGGCCCCGCGGCTGACGACACCGCCGTGACCGCCGACACCGCCGCGGCCGCCGACGACGTCGCGCTGTCCCTGGTGGCCACCCGTTCCCCGCTGGACCATCGGGCCGCGCTCGTCGGCGGCGACCGGCCGCAGTTGCTCGCCGCCCTCGCCGCCCTCGCCGACAGCGCGACACCGCCGGCACCGGACGCCCTGCGCACGGACGTGGCGGTGCCGGCCGCGCGCGTCGCGTTCCTGTTCACCGGACAGGGCAGCCAGCGCCCCGGCATGGGCCGGGAGCTGCACGCCGCGTATCCCGCGTTCGCGGCGGCCCTCGACGCCGTCGCCGAGGTCCTCGACCCACATCTGGACCGGCCCCTGCGCACGGTCATGTTCGCCGAAGACCAGTCGGCGGACGCCGCGCTGCTCGGCCAGACGCTCTACACCCAGGCGGCGGTGTTCGCCTTCGAGGTCGCCCTCGCCCGCCTGCTCGAGTCGTGGGGCCTGCGCCCGTCCCACGTCGCCGGCCACTCCATCGGCGAGATCGCCGCGGCGCACGTCGCGGGGGTGCTCACCCTCGCCGACGCGGGCACTCTCGTGGCCGCCCGCGGCCGGCTCATGCAGGCCCTGCCCGCCGGTGGCGCGATGGCGGCTGTGCAGGCCACCGAGGCCGAGGTCCGCCGGACCCTCGCCGACGCGCCGGGCGCGGTGACCATCGCCGCCGTCAACGGCCCGACGGCGACGGTGATCTCGGGTGACGCGGGCGCCGTGGACGCCGTCGCCGGGCAGTGGCGGGAGCGGGGCCGGCGCGTCCGGCGACTGCGGGTCAGCCACGCCTTCCACTCCCCGCACATGGACGGGATGCTCGCCGAGTTCGAGGCCGCCCTCGCGCCGCTGACTCTCACCGCGCCCACCGTCCCGCTGGTGTCCACCCTGACCGGGCGGCTGGCGACACCGGACCAGCTGACCAGCGCGCGGTACTGGGTGCGCCACGTCCGGGAGCCGGTGCGGCTCGCCGACGCCGTGCGGGAGCTGCACGCCCTGGAGGCCACCGCCTACCTGGAGGTGGGACCCGACCGGGCGCTCGCCCCGATGGCGGCCGACACGCTGGCCGAGCAGGGGGTGAGCGCGCCCGTCGTCGCGACCTCGGGCGCCGGGCGGGACGAGCGGAGCACGCTGCTGTCCGCGGTGGCGGCCCTCGCGGTCCACGGGCGCGAACCCGACTGGCCGGCGCTGTTCGCCGGGCGCCCGGCGCGGCCGATCGACCTGCCGACCTACCCGTTCCAGCATCAGCGCCACTGGCTCGAACCGGCGCCGACCGGCGGGCCGCATCCGGCCTCGACCGGCCATCCACTGCTCGGCTCCGCGATCGTCCTCGCCGAAGGCGGCACCACCGTCTTCGTCTCCCGGCTCGACCGGCACTCCCATCCGTGGCTCGCCGATCACGCGATCGGCGGCGTCACCCTGCTGCCCGGCACGGCCGTCGTCGAGACCGTGCTGCAGGCGGGTCTGCGGTTCGGTTCGGCACAGGTCGAGGAGATCGTGCTGCAGGCACCGCTGGTGGTCGACGGGCCCGGCCCGATCGACCTGCAGGTGACCGTCGGGCCCGTCGACGACCAGGGCCGGCGTCCCGTCCAGGTCCATTCCCGCCGCCTGCCCGATCCCGCGGACAGCACCGGCCCGGACCTCGACGAGTCCGACTGGACCCGGCATGCCACCGGCTCCCTCGCGCCCGCCTCGGCGCCCGACGCGGCCGCCGCGCCCCCCGATCCGGGCTCGGCCTGGCCGCCGACGGGCGCCGAGGCGCTGGCGGAGGGAAGCCCCTATGCCTGGCTCGACGAGCAGGGGTACCGGTACGGTCCGGCGTTCCGGCTGGTGCGCGGCGCCTGGAAGCGTGGCACCGAGCTGTTCGCCGACGTCGAACTGCCCGAGGCCGTCACGACGGACGGCTACGGCATCCACCCCGCGCTGCTGGACGCCGCCCTGCACCCCCTCGCCGCCTCGGCCACCGCACCGGCCGAGGCGGACGCGCCGGACACGCACGTCACGCCGGACACGGCGGCCGCACCGGAGGAGGTGGACGCTCCAGGCGCGACGGCACAGCCGCGGACCCCGACCGCGGGCGTCGACGGCGCGACGGTCCGGCTGCCGTTCTCCTGGTCCGGGATCCGGCTGCACGCCATCGCCGGCACCCGGGTCCGGGTGCGCCTGCGACTCGCCGACGACGGCACGGCGGCGGTGCACGTCGCCGACCCCGGGGGCGCGCCGGTCCTGACCGTGACGGGACTGACCTTCCGCGGCATCCCGGCCGCGGCGCTGGCCGCCGCGGCGGCGCGGGTCCCGGGGCACGACGCCCTGCATGTGCTGGAGTGGACCCCGACCACCCCGCTGGACGAGCCCGACCGCACGGACGCGCCGGCCGCGTGGGTGGGCGCCGACGACGAGCCGGCGCGCCACGCGCTGGCCGCCACCGGCCGCGACGTCACGCCGTACCCGGACCTGGTGGCGCTGGGCCAGGCGGTGGCGGCGGGGCATCCGGCGCCGCGTCTCGTCGTCGTCCGGGCGTCGGCCGAGCCGGGCCAGCCCGCCGCCGCGGCCGTTCGCGCCCTGGCGGCGTCCGTTCTCGGGCACCTGCGTGCCTGGCTGGACGCCCCGGCCCTCGCCACGGCGCGGCTGGTGGTCCTCACCCGCGGCGCGGTCGCGGCCGGCGAGGGGCACACCGACCTGCCCGGCGCCGCCCTGTGGGGGCTGCTCCACGCCGCCCAGAACGAGCATCCCGGCCAGCTCACCCTGCTGGACCTCGACGGGCACGACGACTCGGCCCGGATGTGGCCGGCGGCGCTCGGCCTCGACGAGCCGCGGGTGGCGATGCGGGCCGGGCGTGCGCTGGTGCCGCGCCTTCGGCGGACCCGCGACGTGCCGGCGCTGGCGCTGCCCGCGGGAGAAGGTCGCTGGCATCTCGGCGCGTCCGGCACCGGGATGCTGGAGGGAGTCGCCGTCGTCACCGCGGGGCCACCCGAGCCGCTGGGCCCCGGCGAGGTCCGGGTCCGGGTGCGGGCGGCCGGCCTGAACTTCCGCGACGCGCTGATCGCCCTGGGCATGTATCCGGGCGCGGCGACCCTCGGCAGTGAGGCCGCCGGGGTGGTGGTCGAGGTGGGCGCGGACGTCGCCGGCGTCGCGCCCGGCACGCGGGTGATGGGGCTGTTCGCCGACGCGGTGGCACCCGAGGCGGTCACCGACCACCGCCTCGTCGCCCCGATCCCCACCGGCTGGTCGTACACGCAGGCCGCGGCGGCCCCCATCGTCTACCTGACGGCGTACCACGCGCTGGTCGGTCTCGCGCGGGTGCGGACGGGGCAGTCGCTGCTGGTCCACGCGGCCACCGGCGGCGTCGGGACGGCGGCCCTGCGCCTGGCCCGCCACCTCGGGCTGCGGGTCCACGCCACCGCGAGTCCGCCCAAGTGGCCGGTCCTGCGCGCGGCCGGCCTGCCACCCACCCACATCTCCTCGTCGCGCACCACCGACTTCGAGGAGACCGTCCGGGCGGCGACCGCGGGCCGCGGCGTCGACGTCGTGCTCAACTCGCTCACCGGCCCCTTCGTCGACGCCTCCCTGCGCCTGCTCGGTCCCGGTGGCCACTTCCTCGAGATGGGCAAGACCGACGTCCGCGACGCCGAGACGGTGCGGGCGGCGCATCCCGGCGTGACCTACCAGGCCTTCGATCTGATGGACGCGGGACCGGACCGGATCGCCCAGATGCTCGCCGAGCTGGGCGGGCTGTTCGAGGACGGCACCCTCGCCCCGCTGCCCGTCACCGCCTGGGACGTCCGCCAGGCACCGACCGCGCTGCGCTTTCTCGGCCAGAGCCGTCATGTCGGCAAGGTGGTGCTCACCCTGCCCCGCGCACTCGATCCGGCGGGCACCGCCCTGATCACCGGCGGCACCGGGGAGCTCGGCGGGCTCGTCGCCCGTCACCTGGTCGTCCGGCACGGCGTACGGCACCTGCTGTTGGCGAGCCGGCGCGGGCCGGCGGCGGACGGGGCGGGGCGGCTGGTGGCCGACCTGGAGGCGCTCGGCGCGCGCGTCACGACCCTCGCCTGCGACGTGGCCGACCGCGCGGCCCTCACCGACCTGCTGGCCGCCGTGCCCGTGGCCCACCCGCTGACCGCGGTCGTGCACACCGCGGGAGTGCTCGACGACGCGCCCGCCGCGACGCTGGGCCCCGACCAGCTGGATCGGGTGCTGCGTCCGAAGGCCGACGCCGCCGTGCACCTGCACGAGCTCACCGCCCACCTGGACCTGGCCGTCTTCGTGCTCTACTCCTCCTTCGCCGGCATCGCCGGGAACCCGGGGCAGGGCACCTACGCGGCCGCCAACGCCATCCTGGACGCGCTGGCCCGGACGCGGCACACCGCCGGGCTGCCTGCCACCTCCCTGGCGTGGGGCCCCTGGGCGCCGTCCGGGGGCATGACCGGCATGCTCGGTGCGACCGGCCTCGCCCGCCTGCGCCGCGCCGGCCTGCGGCCGCTGCGCGCGGCCGAGGGAACGGCGCTGTTCGACGCCGCGCTGGCCGACGGGCGCGCCGAGCTGATCCCGGTCGGCCTGGACCTGTCCCGTCTCGGCGGGAGCGACGTCCCGCCGCTGCTGCGCGCCCTGGTCCGCAGGGAGATCCCGCGGGCGGCCGGCGCGGACGGCGCCGGGGACCTCGCCGGCCGGCTGCGGCGCCTCGCCGCCACCGCCCGCGTCGGCGTGCTCGTCGATCTGGTCCGCGCCCAGGTAGCCGCCGTCCTCGGGCACGGCACCCCCGGCGCGGTTGAGGTCGACCGTCCCTTCAACGCCCTCGGGCTGGACTCCCTCACGGCCGTGGAGCTGCGCAACCGGCTCAGCGCGGCGACCGGCCTGCGCCTGCCGGCGACACTCCTGTTCGACTACCCGACGACGCTCACCCTGGCCGAGCACCTGCTCGCCGAGCTGCTCGGGCCGCGGGCCGACGGCGGCGCCGAACCGGCCACCCACGACCCGGACGGGGACGGGAAGTCCACGCGGCCCGAGGACGGGGACCCCATCGCCATCGTCGCCATGGCCTGCCGCTTCCCCGGGGGCGTGCGCACGGCCGAGGACCTGTGGCGGCTGGTCGCGCGGGGAACCGACACGATCACGTCCTTCCCCGTCAACCGGGGATGGGACGTCGACGCGCTCTACGATCCCGACCCCGGCCGGCCCGGCCACACCTACGCGACCCGCGGCGGCTTCCTGCACGACGCCGACGAGTTCGACGCGGCCTTCTTCGGGATGAACCCCCGCGAGGCCGTCGCCACCGACCCGCAGCAACGCCTGCTGCTCGAGACCGCCTGGGAGGTCCTGGAGCGGGCCGGCATCGACCCGACCAGCCTGGCGGGCAGCCGGACCGGCGTGTTCGCCGGGGTCATCGCGCAGGACTACGGCTCCTGGGCCCCCCAGACCCCGCCGGAGCTCGAGGGGTACCTGTCCACCGGAACCACCACCAGCGTCGCGTCGGGCCGGATCGCCTACGTCCTCGGTCTCGAGGGCCCGGCGATCACCGTGGACACCGCGTGCTCCTCGTCGCTGGTCGCGCTGCATCTGGCCGGGCAGGCGCTGCGGGCCGGCGAGTGCACGCTCGCCCTCGCCGGCGGCGCGACGATCATGTCGACCCCGCGGTCGTTCGTCGAGTTCAGCCGCCAGCGCGGACTGGCCCCGGACGGGCGCAGCAAGGCGTTCGCCGCCGCGGCGGACGGCACGAGCTGGGGCGAGGGGGTGGGCGTGCTGCTCCTCGAACGGCTGTCCGACGCCCGGCGCAACGGTCATCCCGTCCTCGCGCTCGTGCGCGGCACGGCCGTGAACCAGGACGGCGCGAGCAACGGCCTCACCGCCCCCAACGGCCCCTCCCAGCAGCGGGTCATCCGCCAGGCGCTGGCGAACGCCCGGCTGGCACCGCACGAGGTGGACGCCGTCGAGGCGCACGGGACGGGCACCCCGCTCGGCGACCCGATCGAGGCCCAGGCCCTGCTCGCCACCTACGGACAGGGCCGACCGGACGACGCGCCGCTGCGGCTCGGCTCGATCAAGTCGAACATCGGCCACACCCTGGCCGCCGCCGGGGTCGCCGGGATCATCAAGATGGTCATGGCGATGCGGCACGGCGAACTGCCCCGCACGCTGCACGTGGACGAGCCCTCGCCGCACGTCGACTGGTCGGCGGGCACGGTGTCGCTGCTCGTCGACGCCGCACCCTGGCCCCGCGGCCCCCGCCCCCGGCGCGCCGGCGTGTCGTCGTTCGGCATCAGCGGGACCAACGCGCACGTCATCCTCGAGGAGGCGCCCCCGGACCCCGCCGCGCTCCCGGACCCGGCCGCCCCGGCCAACCCGGCCAACCCGGCGGCGACGTCCGAGGCGCAGGCGACTGCTGAGGTACAGGCGACTGCCGAGGCGGTCGTCGCGTGGCCGCTGTCGGCCCGGGACGGCCTCGCCCTGCGGGCCCAGGCCGACCGGCTTCTGACCCACCTGGACGCCCGGGTGGACACCCCGCCTGACCCGCGGGACGTGGGACGTTCCCTGGCACTGGGCCGGGCCACGCTGGCGTACCGGGCGGTGGTGGTCGCGCCCCCGGGCGAGCTGCGCGCCGGCCTGCGAGCGCTGGCCCGCGGTGAGGACGCCGCGGACGTGCTCACCGGCATCGCGCAGGACGACCCCCGGGTCGTGTTCGTCTTCCCCGGTCAGGGTTCGCAGTGGCCGGGCATGGCCACCGCGCTGCTCGACGGGTCCCCGCGTTTTCGCGCCCACCTGCACGACTGCGCCGACGCCCTGGCCGCGCACGTCGACTGGTCCCTCGTCGACGTGCTGCGCGGGGCGCCCGGTACGCCGGGTCTCGACCGGGTCGACGTCGTGCAGCCCGCTCTGTTCGCCATCCTGGTCTCGCTCGCCCGGCTGTGGCGCGACCACGGCGTCCATCCGGCGGCCGTCGTCGGCCATTCCCAGGGGGAGATCGCCGCCGCGCACCTGGCCGGGGGGCTCACCCTCGACGAGGCCGCACGGGTGGTGTCGCTGCGGGCCCGCGCGCTGGCCGCGCTCGCCCGCGACGCGGAGGCCGGCCGGGGCGCGATGGTCTCGCTGTCCGAACCCGTCGAGCGGGTCCACGCCCGCCTCGCGCCCTGGGCGGGACGACTGTGGGTCGCCGCGGTCAACGGGCCCGCCTCGACAGTCGTCTCCGGCCAGGCTGACGCGATCGACGAACTGCTCGCCGACGCCGGGGACGATCAGCGGATCAGGCGGATCCCCGTCGACTACGCCTCCCACTCGCCGGCGATGGAGGCGCTGCGCGACGACCTCCTCGGCGCCCTCGACGGCCTCACACCCCGATCGGGCGACATCCCCTTCTACTCGACGGTGACCGCCGGCGTCCTGGACACCGCCCGGCTGGACGCCGAGTACTGGTACACCAACCTGCGCTCCACCGTGCGCCTCGACGAGACCGTGCGGGCGTTGCTGGCCGACGGGCACCGGATCCTTGTCGAGTCCGCACCGCACCCGGTCCTGGTCCCCGCGCTGCGGACCACGGTCGAGCACGCCGGTGCCCGCGCCGCCGTGGTGGAGTCGCTGCGCCGCGACGACGGCGGCCCCGACCGCTTCCTGCGCTCGCTGGCCACCGCGTTCGCCCACGGCGCCCGCATCGACTGGGCCGGCGTGTTCGCCGGCGCGGGACGGGTCGAGCTGCCCACCTACGCCTTCGCCCGGCGGCGGTACTGGCTGGAGGCGGCCCCGGGACCGGCCGACGCGAGCGGGCTTGGGCTGCGCCCCACCGCCCACGGCCTGCTGGGCGCCGTCGTCGAGGAGGTCGACGGGGAGGGCACCACGTTCACCGGTCGGCTCTCGGCACGGACCCACCCGTGGCTCGCCGACCACGCCGTCGGCACCACCGTCCTGCTGCCGGGCACCGCGTTCGTGGAGATGGCCGCCCACGTCGCCGACCACCTGGGACACACCGCGCTGGACGAGCTGGTCGTGCGGGCGCCGCTCGCCGTGCCCGACCGCGGCGGGGTTCGGCTGCGGGTGCGGGTGGAGGCCGCGGACTCCGCCGGCAGCCGCCGGTTCGCCGTGTACTCCCGTCCGGACGACGCGGACACGCCCGACGCCAGCGCGCCGGACGGCCTGGCCGACACCCCGTGGATCCGCCACGCGACCGGCCTGCTCGGTGACCGTCCCGCCGGCGCTTCTCTCACCGGCGCGCCCCCCACCGGCGCGCCCCCCACCGGCGCCTCACCCGCCGCGACCGGCTCCCCTCGTGACCAGAACGGTGGCGGCCCGGGCGGCGGCGCGCACGACGGCGACGCCTGGCCGCCCCCGGGCGCCATCCCGCTCGACGTCACCGACGCCTACGACCGGCTCGCCGACCTCGGCCTCGACTACGGCGCCGCCTTCCAGGGACTGACCGCCGCCTGGCGGCTCGGCGACGACATCCTGGCGGGGGTGCGCCTGCCCGCGTCCGAGCACGCTCGCGCGCGATCGTTCGTCCTGCACCCCGCCCTGTTCGACGCCGCCCTGCACGCCGTCGCGCTCGCCGGTGTGGGCGAGCCCGCCACGGCCGGCGGGGCCGGCGGCGTGCCGCTGCCGTTCGCGTGGTCGGGGGTGTCGTGGCGGCGTTCGGCGGCCACCAGCGTCCGCGTGCGTCTGGGCCTGCGCGGGCCGGACACCGTCGCCGTCACGATCCTCGATGAGGCGGGTGCGCCGCTGGTCACGGCCGACGCGCTTACCGTGCGGCGCGTCGAACCCGCGCAACTCCCGCCCGCCGCCGCCTCGCGTGATCCACTGTTCGGGGTCGACTGGCAGGAGCTGTCGGAGCCGGCTCCCACGGCGGAGCCGCCCGCGGGATGGGCTGTGCTCGGCGACGACCTTCTCGAGATCGCCGGCACGTCGGACGCCGACCCGCCGGTGCCGCCGGTGACCCGGTACGCCGACCTCGACGCGCTGCTGGCCGCGGACGGGCCGCTGCCGCCGGTCGTCGTCGTCCCGGTCACCGGCGCCGGCGTCCACACCGAGGCGGGCGCGGGCTTCGGCACGGACGTTCCCGCCGCGGTGCGCGGCGCGGTCGATCGGGTCCTCGAGCTGGTGTCCCGCTGGCAGCGCCAGCCGGACTGCGCCGAGTCCCGCCTGGTGCTGGTGACCCGCGGCGCCGTGCCCGCCCCGGCCGGGCGGCCGGTGACGGACCTGCCGGGCGCCGCGGTGTGGGGCCTGGCCCGCACGGCGCAGACGGAGGTGCCCGCAAGCGTCGTACTGCTCGATGCGGACGCCTCGCCCATGTCGGCCGCGGCGCTCGCCTCCTGGCTGGGCACGGACGAGACGCAGCTCGCGGTCCGCGCGGGAGTCGTGTACGCGCCCAGGCTGGTGAGGCTCACCGCGCCGCGGGACCAGGACCGCCCGCACCCGGACGATCCGGCCCGCGCTGGCGGGGAGGCGCCGGCCCGGGCTGCGGAGGACAGGCCGGGCCGGGCGGCCGAGGACGGGCCGTGGTCGGCGACGGGGACCGTTCTGATCACCGGTGGCACCGGGCTGCTCGGCGGGGAGCTCGCCCGCCATCTGGTCACGGCCCGGGGCGTGCGGCACCTGCTGCTGCTCAGCCGCGGCGGGGCGGCCGGAGCGGACACGCTGGTCGCCGGGCTGCGGGAGCTCGGCGCCGAGGTCGACGCCGTCGCCTGCGACGTGGCCGACCGCCACGCCCTGGCCAGGGTGCTGGCCGGAGTGCCGGCCGCCCACCCGCTGAGCGCCGTGATCCACGCCGCCGGCGTCCTGGACGACGGCGTGCTCACCTCACTGACCTCAGCGCGGGCGGCGGCGGTGCTGCGGCCCAAGGTGGACGGCGCCTGGAACCTGCACGAGCTCACCCGGCACGCGAACCTGCGGGCGTTCGTGCTGGTGTCGTCCTTCGCCGGGGTGTGGGGCAGCGGCGGGCAGGGCGCCTACGCCGCGGCCAGCGGGTTCCTCGACGCGCTGGCGGCCCACCGGCGGGCCGAGGAGCTGCCGGCCACCGCGATGGCCTGGGGCCTGTGGGCACCGGACAGCGCGATGACCGGGCAGCTGGGACAGGCCCGCCGGGAACGGATCCGGCGTTCGGGGCTCGTGCCCCTCACCGTCGAGGCGGCGCTGAATCTGTTCGACGCGGCGATGGACACCGACCGGGCCCTGGTCCTCCCGGTCGCGCTGGACCTGCCGACGCTGCGGGCCCGGGCCCGCGAGGGTGACCTTCCCCCGCTGCTGCGCCGGCTGGTGCCGCAGCGGGCACGGACCGCGCCGTCCGAGCGGGCGCCGGTCGGCGTCGCCGACCTCACCGGGCCCGACCGGGACCAGGCGGTCGGCGACCTGGTCCGCTCGGTCGTCGCCGCCGTCCTCGGTCATCCGAACCCGGCCGACGTCGACATGACCCGGACGTTCGCCGGTCTCGGCCTCGACTCGCTCACCGCGCTCGAGCTGCGCAACCGGCTGGGCGCGGCGGTCGGCCGCCGGCTGCCGGTGACGCTGGTCTTCGACTACCCCACACCGGAGGCACTGGCCGCCTATCTGCTCGCCGAGCTCGCCGCGGCGGATCCGCGGCCCGCCGTGCTCGAGCAGCTCGACCGCCTGGCGAGCATGCTCGCCGCCGTGCCCGACGGCGACGTGGACCGCCCGGCGGTCACCAGCCGGCTGCGGGCGATCATCGCCGCCTGGACGGGCGAGGGCGGGGCCGCCGGCCAGCCGGACGGCGCCGAGGCGCGGGTGAGCGAGCGGCTGGACGGCGCCGACCCGGACGAGCTGCTCGCCTTCATCGACCAGGAGCTCGGCCGCACCCACTAGCGACCAGCCGGCGCGCGGCGGGCGGACCGGCGCGCGCCGGCGACGAACCCACCCGGAATCCGACAGACACGGGAGGCACCATGAGCGGGACGGTCATCATCGCGGGCGGCGGACCCGCGGGTCTCATGCTCGCCGGCGAACTCGCCCTGCGCGGCGTGGGCGCCGTCGTCCTCGAGCGCCGCGAGCGGCCCGCCGACGCGTCGGCCGGCATGGCCGTGCACGGCCGCACGGTGGACGTGCTGCGTCAGCGCGGCCTGACCGACCGGTTGACCGCGGACGAGATGTTCCCCTGGCCCCTCACCCCGTTCGCGCTGCTGTGGCTGGACATGTCCACGGCCACCGACCAGGAGCACACCTACGCCCTGCCGCAGTGGCGGCTCGAGCGGCTGCTGGCCGGGTGGGCGGGCGAGCTCGGAGCCGACCTGCGCCGCGGGCACGAGGTCGTCGGCCTGGTGCAGGACGACGCCGGGGTCAGCGTCCGGGTCGCCGGGCCCGCCGGGACCTATCAGGTGCGCGGGGACTACCTGGTGGGCTGCGACGGCACCGACAGCACGGTACGGACCCTGGCCGGCATCGACTTCCCCGCCGGCTCGGAGCCCTACTACGGCGTGCTCGGCGACATGACCCTCGTCGAGGGCACGGACACCAGCTTCGACGCCGGCGTCCACCCGAACGGCATGTTCGGGGCGATCCCGCTCGGCCCGCAGGTGCTGCGGCTGATGACCATCGAGTTCGACGTGGCACGCCCCCCGGACAGCGAGCCGGTCACGGTCGACGAGCTACGCACCCGGATCACCCGGATCACCGGGCGGGAACCGAGGCTCGGACCGGTCGGCTTCCTGCACCGGTACGGGGGCGCCACCCGGCTCGCCGCGTCCTACCGGGCGGGTCGGGTGCTGCTCGCCGGCGACGCCGCCCACTCGTTCTTCGTCTCCGGCACCCAGGGCACGAACACCGGCATCCAGGACGCGGTCAACCTCGGCTGGAAGCTCGCCGCGACGGTGTCCGGCTGGGCGCCGCCCGGGCTGCTGGACACCTACGACGGCGAGCGGCGACCCGTCGGCGCGCGGATGTGCTGGCACGCGAACGCGTCGATGGCGCTGCTGCACCCCTATCCCCGCGTCGCCGCGCTGCGCGAGCTGATCACCGAGCTGATCCGCTTCCCGGCGGTCAACAACCACCTGCTCCAGGCCACGACGGCCACCCGCTACCCGATGCCCGGCCCGGCGCGGGCGGACGACCCCCTGCTCGGCGCCCCGGTCCCGGCGCTGGCCACCGCGTCGGGCGTCGACCAGGTCGCCGCGGCGCTGCGGGAGGGACACGGCGTCCTGCTCGACCTCTCCGCCGGCGCGGCCGACCTCGTCGGCCTCGAGCGCTGGTCCGAGCGGGTTCGGGTGGTGACGGCCCCACCCACCCCCGAGATCGCCGCCGCTGCCGTCCTCGTCCGGCCGGACGGCCACGTCGCGCACGTGGATCCGACGGGCGGCGACCGTGCGGGCCGCCTGGCGGCGCTGGCCACCTGGTTCGGTGACCGCGACGGCGCCTGACCCGGACGCCCCGCGCTCCGGCGCCGCACGCGCGCGGCGCCGGAGCGCAGTCGTGATCGGCGCCGAGGTCAGGACACGTCCCGGATGTCCAGGTCGTCGTCCGCGGTGAGGATCGCGCCGTGCAGGTCCCGCAGCTGCCGACCCGGCTCCAGACCCAGCTCCCGGTCGAGGGTGGAGCGCACCGCCCGGTAGACGCCCAACGCCTCGGCCTGCCGTCCGCAGCGGTACAGCGCCAGCATCAGCCGATGATGGAAGAACTCCCGCAGCGGATACTCCGCCGTCAGTGCCAGCAGCTGCCCGACCAGCTGGCGATGACGCCCCATGGCGAGCTCGGCGTCGATCAGCAGCTCGACGCACTCCAGGCGCGACTCCTCCAGCCAGCCGACGAACCCACTGACGATCGGCCCCTCCCGGTACTCGTTGAAGGCCGGGCCCCGCCACAGCTCCAGCCCGGCGCGCAGGCACCGGGCGGCCTGCTCGTAGCGGCGCTCCCGCACATGGCCGCGTCCCTGTTCGACCTCCCGCTGGAACGTGTGCAGGTCCAGCTCGTCGTCCCCCATGGTGAGCATGTAGCCGGGATTACGGGTGTAAATCGGATTATCGTCTCCATCGGGCCATGAGAGAAGCTTTCGGAGATTCGAGACGTACACGTGCACCGATGCCGTCGCGCGGCGCGGCGGGGCCTCCCCCCACAGCTCCGCCATCACCTGACTGAGCGAGACGACCTGGTTGGCTCGAATCAGCAGCACCGCCAGCAGGATCTCCATCTTCCTGGCGCTTATCTCGATCTCGCGCTCTTCTCCGAAGACGCGCAGCGGCCCAAGAACCGCGTACCGTCGCATGATGTCTCCCGTCCGCGGGTATCACGGCGAATGACTCGGTCAGGATCATTGTCAGGAAACGGCACGCAGGCCGCATCAGAGGAACTACGTAGTCGGTAGCAATCCGAAACGTGAGAAGGACCACCCGCGAAAGACCGGACAGGCGGCCCGCGCGGCAGTATCCGCGGGCGCGCGCCGCGAGCGAAACCCGGCCGGCACCGGCCGGTCCGCACACGTGGATCAGACACGCTCGAACGCGAAGCCACCTTTGATCCACTTGCTGGACTCGACCGCGATGCCCAGTGCGCGGTCACCGGGCTGCATTATGGCCAGTGCGCGGTCCAGCTGCAGGAAGGGCAGTGCATTCCCGGTGTTTCCGGTCTCCGTCACGCACGAGACCGGCTGCGCCGCGGGGACGTCGAGCTGCTCGACGATGCGGTCGGTCATCCGCCCGGACAGCTGCGGCGGCAGCAGATAGTCGAAGTCGGCGCTCGACCAGCCCAGCTCGGCCAGCATCTCCGTGAGGATCTCGCCCGCCATCCGCGGCACGGCCTCCTCGATCGCCTTGTAGTTCTCGCTGGCGGGCGGGCGACGACCGTCGCGGTCGGCCAGGCCGTACCACTCCAGGGTCTGGCCGGCCTCGCGGCCGAGTCCGGTCAGGCGGGTCGTCACCCGCCGGACATCCGCGAGGCCGGGCTGCTCGCTCGTGCCGAGCACGACCGCGGCCGCGGCGTCGCCGAACAGCAGCAGGTTGACCAGCTGCGCCGGCGGCACGCCGGCGAGGTCCGCCCTGGTGTCGAGATGCTTGGCACACGTGTCCCCGCCCAGCGCGAGGACGGTGCGGCTCCCGGTGGCCAGGAACCGGCTGGCCACCTCCAGCGCCTGGAGCGCTCCCGTGCACCCGGACTGGATCTGGAACGTGGGCACGTCGTTGATCCCGAGGGTGTCGGCGACGACGTTCACCGTCGCGGGCATCAGCATGTCGGGAGTGGCCGTCGCCATGACGATCAGGTCCACGTCGCCGGGGCCGACTTCGGCGGCGGCCAGCGCCCGGCCGGCGGCGGTGGCGGCGAGGTCCGCGAGCGAGCTGAACCGCTCACCCGTGGACAGGTCGGTGGCCAGATAGCGGCTGCGGGTACCCACGAAGGCGTCAATCCACTGCTCCCAGATCTGATCCAGGCCGAACGCCCGCGCGAGCCGCGCGTTGTCCACAGGTTCTCCGGGCAGCGCGATCCCGGTCGAACGAATACGAACGTCGTTGCAGGGCATGACGAAAACCTTCCGGGCTGTCGACGGGGTCGGCCGGAATACGCGGGAGGCGACTCGCCACCCGTACCGATTCACCGGAGCCGGCCGAAGTCCGCGGCGGCGCGAGGCCTCTGCCGCGTATCCGGGATGACGATACGTAGCCGGCGAACAATTCTCAAGCGATGTGATCAACCCGGTTCCCGGGCTCTTTTCCCAGGTCCGCCGGCCGGCCGGGGCGCGGTCAACGGCGCTGTGCGCCGGCGGATGTCGGCACTTTAGGTCAGCTCAAGCCTCACGTTGGCCGGCGCTGGAAGACTCGGACCCGGTTCGCGCCCCGAAGGGGGCCTGTGAGCGACGGCAGACCACCGCGCCGATGCCATTCTTTCCGGGAGCACACATGAGCCAGAGCCATTCCCGCAGTACCCTGCTCGCCGGCCAGGTCGCCCTGGTCGTCGGCGGCAGCAGGGGCATCGGCGCCGCGACGGCGCGGGCCCTCGGGGCACATGGTGCCGCCGTCGGCGTCAATTATCACACCAGTGCCGAAGCGGCGAGCAAGCTCGTCGCCGAGATCGAGGCCGCAGGCAGCCGCGCGGTGGCCGAACGGGCCGACGCGACCAGTGCGGCCGATGTGTCGGCGCTGGTCGCGTCGGTCAGCGCCGCCCTCGGCGACATCAGCGTCCTGGTGTGCAACACCGTCGGGTTCGTCGAGGCCAATCCGTTCGACCGGATCGAGTCCGGCAGCACCCTCGCCGTGGACAACGCCGATGCCATCAAGGACCGCGCGGCCATCCAGCTCGCCACGACGCTCTACCCGATCCGCGAGGTCGTGCCGGGGATGCGCCGGCTCGGCGGCGGCAGTGTCGTGCTGATCGGCGCCACCGCCTCCCGCGGCCGACCGACCCGCGGGATCGCCGAGGTGTCCGTGGCCAAGGCGGCCCAGGACGCGGTGGCCCGGGCGCTGGCGAACGAACTGGGCGCCGACGGCATCCGGGTCAACACCGTCGCGCCGGGCATGGTACCGACCGACGCCAACGCGGGCGCCCGCCGCGACGCCGTCGTCACCGAGCTGGGCAAGGCCACACCGCTGGGCCGAGTCGCCCAGGTCGACGACGTGGCCGGTGTCGTCGTCGCGTTGGCCTCGGATCTCACCCGCCACCTCACCGGCGCCTATCTGGGCGTCGACGGTGGCCGCAGCATGCTCTGACGTCGTTGCCCGCCGCCGCCCGCACCGCCCGCGCGGGTCGGCGACCGAAAGGACTCGACATGGCGCTGCCCCGACCTCAGGACGCCCCCCCGATCCCCGCCACTCCCGAGCAGCGCGCCGCCCACTGGAGCCTGTACGCACCGTGGCTGCAGGACGACCCGGTCTCCTACTGGAAGGAGATGCGGGAGAACCAGCCGATCGTCCGCTCGCAGGAGCTGGGCGGCTACTGGATCCTCACCCGGTACGAGGACATCGAGTGGGCGGCCCGCAACCCCCAGCTGTTCTCCAGCGCCCAGGTCGGGATCCCGCACCGGACGATCTTCCCGGAGAAGCAGATCCCGATCCAGCTCGACGGCGACGAGCACCGTTCCTGGCGGCAGACCCTGGCGGAGCTGTTCAACCCGTCCATGGTCAACCACTTCACCCCCGCGATCCGGCAGGCCGCGGCCGAGGCGGCCGACGCGCTGGTGGGTCGGGACTCGTGTGACTTCATCGCCGAGTTCGCGACCGCACTGCCCGCGGAGACGTTCCTCATCACCTTCGGCATCGGCCGCGAGCACCTGCAGACCCTGCTCGCCCACAAGACCTGGCTGCGCCGCGAGGGAATCCCGAACGCCCGGACCGACGAGGACATCGTCGACGCCAACCGGCCGCTGCGGGAGTTCTTCGCCGACGCGATCGAGCGCCTGCGCGCCAGCGGGATCGAAGGCCGTCGCGACGTGCTCAGCCAGCTGCTGCGCAGCCGCCATGACGGGCGGGAGCTCACCCAGGACGAGATGACGAACGTGGCGTTCGTGACCATGGGCGCCAGCCTCGACACGACGACGGCGTCCCTCGGCCTGCAGTTCCTCCACCTCGCCGAGCATCCCGAGGTGCGCAGGGCCGTGGCCGCCGCGCCCCCGGACCGGATTCCCGTGATCGTGGAGGAGCTGCTGCGCCACGAGCCGGTGTCGAGCACCGGCCGCATCCTCACCCAGGACGTCGAGCGGCACGGCATGCTGCTGCGCCGGGGGGACCGGGTGCTGCTGTCCTGGGGGATGGCGGGCCTCGACCCGCGCGTCTTCGACCACCCCGACGACGTCGACTTCGACCGCCCGTCCACCCGCCACCTGGGGTTCGGGGTGGGTCCGCACCGGTGCCTGGGCATGCACCTGGCCAGGCGGGTCATCACCATCGCGATGCAGGAGTGGCACGCGCGCTTCCCCGAGTACCGCGTCGACCCGGACGCCCCGCTCATCCGGCACTACTCCCCCGGGCGCGGCCTGATGGCCCTCGGCCTGCGCCTCGACGCGCCGCCCGCCGGCGGGCCCGCGGTGGCCGGAACGGACCCGCGGGACCCGCGATGAGGATCCGGGTCGCCGGCGAGCTGTGCATGGGGCATGGCCTGTGTGCCATGCGGGCACCCGAGGTCTTCGAGCTCAGCGAGCTCGGCACCAACGAGATGGCGGAGTTCGAGGTACCGGCCGGGCTCGCGGAGCAGGCCCGCGGCGGCGTCCTGGCCTGCCCCGAGCAGATCATCTCGATCATCGAGGACGCACCGGCGTCCTGACCCGCCACGGCGCACGCGCCGATCCGACCCCGGCGACGATCACGGAGGGCAGCAGGACCGATGGCGACCGAAGAGAAGCTCGTCGACTACCTCCGGTGGGTCACCGCCGAGCTGCACCAGGCTCGGCGGCAGCTCGCCGAGGTCACCTCCCGGGCCAGCGAGCCGATCGCGATCGTCGGCATGAGCTGCCGGTTCCCCGGCGGGGTGCGCGACCCGGAGGACCTGTGGTCGCTCGTCGCCCGCGGCGAGGACGCCGTGTCCGCCTTTCCCGACACCCGCGGGTGGGACGTCGACGACCTCTACGATCCCGACCCCGACGCGCCCGGACGCTCCTACACCCGGCACGGCGGGTTCCTGCACGACGCGGACGAGTTCGACGCCGGGCTGTTCGGACTCAGCCCCCGCGAGGCGATGGCGACCGACCCCCAGCAGCGCCTGCTGCTCGAGACCGCCTGGGAGGCCTTCGAGCGCGCCGGCATCGACCCCCGGTCGCTGCACGGCACCGACACCAGCGTGTTCGCCGGGGTGATGTACAACGACTACGCGTCCAGGCTGCGCGTGGTCCCGCCCGAGTACGAGGGGTTCGTCGGCAACGGCAGTGCCGGCAGCGTCGCCTCGGGCCGGGTGGCGTACACCTTCGGTCTGGAGGGTCCGGCGGTCACCGTCGACACCGCGTGCTCCTCGGCCCTGGTGGCCGTCCACCAGGCCTGCCGGTCGCTGCGCGCCGGCGAGTGCTCGCTGGCCCTCGCCGGAGGGGTCACGGTGACCGCCACGCCCGGCGTGTTCACCGAGTTCAGCCGGCAGCGCGGGCTGGCCCCCGACGGCCGGTGCAAGTCGTACGCGGCCGCCGCCGACGGGACCGGCTTCAGCGAGGGCGTGGGCCTGCTCGTGCTGGCCCGCCTCGCCGACGCCGAACGCGACGGGCGGCCCGTGCTCGCCGTCATCCGCGGCTCGGCGGTCAACCAGGACGGCGCCAGCAACGGGATGACCGCGCCGAACGGGCCCGCCCAGCAACGGCTCATCCGCCGGGCCCTGGCAGACGGCCGGCTCACGCCCGAGGACGTCGACGCCGTCGAAGGCCATGGCACCGGCACCCGGCTCGGTGATCCGGTGGAGGTCCAGGCCCTGCTCGGGACGTACGGGCGCGGCCGCCCCGCCGACCGGCCGCTGTGGCTCGGTTCGGTCAAGTCGAACATCGGCCACACCCAGGCGGCCGCCGGCGTCGCCGGGATCATCAAGATGGTCATGGCCCTGCGCCACGGCGTCCTCCCCCCGACCCTGCACGTCGACGCGCCCTCCCCGCACGTGGACTGGGACAGCGGCGCGGTGTCCCTGCTGACCGAGGCCGTGCCGTGGCCGCGGTCCGCCCGGCCGCGCCGCGCGGCGGTGTCCGCGTTCGGCATCAGCGGCACCAACGCCCACGTCATCCTCGAGGAGGCACCGGCGGCGCCGGACGGGCTGGCGGCGCCGGACGGGCTGGAGCCGGCGGGGGAGCCGACCGTGGCGAGCCCGCCGGCCATCCGCCCGCCGGTGGCGGTCACCGTGTCCGGACAGACCGGCCCGGCGCTGCGGGCGCAGGCGGCACGGCTGCTCGCCTTCATCGAAGCGAACCCGCGGACCGACCGGGCGGACATCGCGGCGGCGCTGCTGCGCAGCCGGCCGCTGCTCGCGCACCGGGCCGCGGTGATCGCGCGGGACGACGACGACCTGCGCCGGGGTCTGGCCGCGCTCGCCGCCGGGGCCCCCGACCCGGCCGTCGTGCGCGGCCGGGGCACGACCTCCGGCCGGGTCGCGTTCCTGTTCACCGGCCAGGGCAGCCAGCGCCCGGGCATGGGCCGCCAGCTGTACGCGACCTACCCGGTGTTCGCCCGCGCCTTCGACGACTGCTGCGCACACCTCGACCGCCACCTCGACCGTCCGCTGCGCCCGCTGGTCCTCGACGGCACGGGCGGGCCGGGCGCGGGCGCGCTCGACGAGACCCGTCTCGCCCAGCCGGCCCTGTTCGCGCTGGAGACCGCGCTGTTCCGGCTGCTGGAGAGCCTGGGGTTCATCCCGGACCGGCTGATCGGCCACTCGGTGGGTGAGCTGGTGGCCGTGCACGTCGCGGGCGGACTGGACCTGGCCGACGCGTGCACGCTGGTGTCCGCGCGGGCGGCCCTGATGCAGGCGGCGCCGAGTGCCGGCGCGATGGTCTCGCTGCGCGCCTCGCGGGCGCAGGTCGAGGACCTGCTGGCCGAGCACGGCGGCCGGGTGGAGATCGCCGCGGTGAACGGCCCGGAGGCCGTCGTGATCACCGGTGACCGGGAGCCCGTGCTCGCTCTGAGCCGGTCGCTGCGCGCGCGGGGCGTCGCCGCCCGCCGGCTGCGGGTCAGCCACGCGTTCCACTCGGCGCACATGGCGGCGGCGATGGACGAGGTCGCCGCCGTCGCGGCCACCCTGACGTTCCGCCCGCTGACCATCCCGGTCGCCTCCAACGTGACCGGCGCCCTCGCCGGCCCCGACGACCTCGGCGACCCGCGGTACTGGGCCGAGCACCTGCGCCGCACCGTCCGGTTCCACGACGGCGTGCGCGCGCTGTCCGACGACGGAACCCGGGTGTTCCTCGAGATCGGTCCCGGGGCGGTCCTGACCCCGCTGGTGCACGACGCCGTCGACGCCGCGCCCGGTCTGCTCGCCGTGCCGACGCTGCGGGCCGAGCGGGGGGAGGCCGAATCCCTGGTGGCGGCGCTCGCCCAGGCCCGCCTCGCCGGGCTGGCGGTGGACGACCGCGCCCTGGTCGGCGCGGCGGCGCGGCCAGCGCGGGTGGCGCTGCCCACCTACGCGTTCCAGCGCCGCCGCTACTGGCTGGACGCGGGCCCGGCCACGCCCACGCCGGCGTTGGACGACCGGTTCTGGTCGGCGGTCGAGGAGGCGGACGCCCAGCGCCTCGCCCACGTGCTGCGGCTGCCCGAACAGCGGGTTCCGGCGCTGCTCGACGTCCTGCCGGCGCTGAGCTCCTGGCGGCGCGCCCACGGCTGGCGGTACCGGATCGACGAGACACCCCCCGACCGGTCGGACGCGGCGTCGACCCGGCGGCTCGCGCGCCTGCCGGCCGCCGGCGGCGGCTCCGGGCGGGACTGGCGCCCGAGCGGGACCGTGCTGGTGACCGTCGACCCGGCGGGACTGGGCGCGCACGCCGCCCGCTGGCTGGCCGCCCACGGCGCCACCGGCCTGATCCTGGTCGGCGCCCGCGCGACGGACATCGACGCGTCCCTGGCGGACGAGCTGGTCGGCCTCGGCGCGAAGGTCGGCACCGCGGTCTGCGACCCCCGCGACGCCGGTGCCGTCGCAGCCCTGCTCGCCGACCTCCCGGCGGCCGCAGCGCCGCGGGCGGTCGTCGTCGCCGACGGCACCGGCGGCGCGGCCGCGGTTCTCGACGAGCACACCCGCGCCCTCGACCTCGAGGCGTTCGTGGTGTTCACATCCCTGCCCGCGCCCTTCGCCCCCGCCCAGCCACCCGAGCCCGGCCCGCCGGCCTCCCCGACGTGCGACCGGGACGGCCGGGACGGCGGGCACGGCGGGCACGGCGGGCACGATCTCGAGCCGGACCAGGTGATCCGCACCCGGGTCGCGGCGGGTCTGCCCGCGCTGTGCGTGGCGTGGGGGCCCTGGGACGAGCGCGAACCGTCGGCGCCGGGCCTGCGCCGCGTCGAACCGCGGCTCGCGATGGACGTGCTGGCCGAGGCCCGCCGGGACGGCGCCGCGTTCCTGGTGGTCGCCGACATCGACTGGACGGCGTACCTCGCCGGCCGCGATCAGGTCGACCCGTTCTTCCGGGGTGTCGCCGACGTCGCCATCCCAGCCGGGACGGTCGACTCGAACGACGACGACGGCGGCCCGGACCTCGTCGAACGCCTCGCCGCCGCGGACGAGGCGCAGGCGCGGGCGGTCCTGCTCGACGTGCTGCGCACGCACGCGGCGGCCGTCCTCGGCCACCCCAACCTGGACGACCTGGCCGCCGACACCCCGCTGACCGACCTGGGCTTCACCTCGTTCACCGCGCTGGAGCTCGGCAACCGACTGACCGAGCTGACCGGCGTGGCCGTCCCCGCGACGGCCATCATCGAGCACCCCACGCTCGAAAGCCTTGCCGAATTCCTACGCAATTGTTTCATCGCGCAAAACCTCGTATCTGGCCAGTAACCGTTCGATACCATTTCGGGAATCGATCGGCCACGCACCGCGAGGGGGACGTCTGTGGTTTCGACGCAGCTGGTCACGGGCACCGCAGCGCGGCGGCGACGTCGGTGGAGCCGGGTGCGGCGGGACCGTTGGGGGCGGCGGGCCCCGGCCGGGCTCGCGGCACTGCTGGTGCTGGTGGGACTCCTCGCCAGCGGCTGTGGGGGAAACGACGCACCGACGGCGGCGGCGAGCCCGCGCTCCGGCGGCACGCTCACCTTCGCCGCCGAGACCGAGCCGGGCTGTCTCGACCCGGGCTACGACCCTCTGAACGTCACCGCGCTGATCGACCGGAACATCTTCGACTCGCTGGTCTACCAGGCACCCGACCTGAGCTTCCACCCGTGGCTGGCCGAGCGGTGGACCACGTCGCCGGACAGGCGGACCTACACCTTCACGCTGCGCAAGGGGGTCACCTTCCACGACGGCGCGCCGCTGACCGCCGACGCGGTGCGGGCGACGCTCGACCACGCGGTGGCGCCGGCGACCAAGTCCCTCTACGCCGGCAGCCTGCTGCGCACCTACCAGGGCGCGGACATCGTCAACCCGACGACCGTGGCCGTGCGGCTCGCCCGTCCGGATGCGAGCATCCTGCAGGCGTTGAGCACCCCCTTCCTGGGCATCCAGTCGCCCCGTGCGCTCACCCGCCCGACCACGCAGCAGTGCGTCCACCCGGTGGGCAGCGGGCCGTTCTCGTTCGTGTCGTGGACGAAGACCCAGCGCCTCGCCCTGCGCCGCAACGCCGCCTACACCTGGGGTCCGAACGCCCCCGGCGCCCGTCCCGGCGCCGCCTACCTCGACGGGATCACCGTCTCGTTCATCAAGGAGGACGCCGCCCGGCTCGGCGCGCTGACCAGCGGCCAGGTCAACGCCATCGCGCAGGTACCGCCGGTCAGCGCCCGCACGGTCCGCGGCAACGGCCTGCGGCTCCTGACCGACCAGGCCCCCGGCGGGGTCTTCACGCTGTACCTCAACACCACCCGCGGGCCCCTGACGGACCTGCGGGTACGCCGCGCGCTACAGCGGGGCGTCGACTTCACCGCCCTCACGACATCGGTGTACTTCGGGCAGTACGCGCGCGCGTGGAGCGCGCTGAGCCCCACCACCGCCGCCTACGACCGCGCACTGGAGAACAGCTGGCGGCCGGACCCGGCGCTCGCCGGACGACTGCTCGACGAGGCGGGCTGGACCGGTCGCGACGGGCAGGGCTACCGGACCCGCGACGGACAGCAGCTGAGGATCTTCCTGCCGTACCCGGCCCAGTTCCTGCGTGAGCAGCGGGACGTGCTCTACCAGGGCATCCAGGCCTCCGCCCGCAAGCTCGGCATCCACCTCGACGTCGTCGGTCAGGACTCCGGCACCTACACGCGGGCGGTCGCGACGCGCACCGCGGACATCGTCGCGGTGAGCACCCAGCGCGCCGAACCGGACATCCTTCGCCTGCTGTTCGGTTCGGCGGAGGTGCTGTCGAAGGGCGGCTACAACGTCCTCGGCCTGCGCGACCCGACCCTGGACAGGCAGCTCGACGAGGCCGCCGCCAGCAGCGACGGCACGGTGCGCAGGCGTGACTACGCCGCGGTCCAGGCCCGGGTCATCGATCAGGCGTACGCCATCCCGATCTACGTGCCCACCTACCTGCTGGGCACGAGTACCCGCGTCCACGGGCTGTCCTTCAGCGCCAGCGGCGATCCGGTGCTCACCGGCGCCTGGCTGAGCGGCTGATGACCGTGTCGCGACGACTGGCGAAGCCGTTCCTGCGGGCGCTCGGCGTCCTGGTGGGCGCCGAGACCGTCACCTTCGCCGCGTACCACCTGCTGCCGGGTGACCCGGCCGAGGTGTCGCTCGGGGTGCCCAACCCGTCGGCCGAGCTGGTGGCGACGACCCGGCACGAGATGGGGCTGGACCGTCCGCTGGCCGTGCAGTACGTCGTCTTCCTCGGCCGGCTGCTGCGCGGCGACCTCGGCACGTCATACCAGCTGCACGAGCCGGTCACGCGGGTGCTCCGGGAGCAGGTGTGGGCGACGGTCACCCTCGCCGTGGCGGCGCTGGCGATCGCCTTCGCGGTGTCGGTGCCGCTCGCCGTGGCCACGGCGGGGCGCCGCCCGGCGATGCGCGGACTGTCGTCGGGCGGCGAACTGCTGCTGACGTCCAGCCCGAGCTTCTGGATCGGCATCCTGCTCCTCAGCCTGTTCTCGTTCCGACTCGGTTGGTTCCCGGTGATCAGCGGCACGAGCGTACGCGGGCTCGTGCTGCCGGCGGTGACCCTCGCCGTCAGCATCATTGGAGTTCTCACCCAGGTGCTGCGAGACGGGCTTGAGCGGGCCCTCGACGAGCCGTTCACCGTCAGCGCCCGCGCCCGGGGAACCGGGGAGACCATGGTGCGGCTGCGGCACGGTCTGCGGCACACCCTGATCCCGCTGCTCACCGTGTCGGGATGGATCCTCGGCGCGCTTCTCGGCGGCACGGTGGTGGTCGAGACGGTCTTCAGCCGACAGGGCCTGGGACGGATCGCCGCGACCGCCATCACGTCGCGGGACCTGCCGACGGTCACCGGCGTCGTGCTGGTGTCCGCGCTGGTGTTCTGCGTCCTCAACCTGGTCATCGACGTTCTCTACCGCGTCGTCGATCCCCGGCTGCGCACGGCGACGGCGTGACCGCGCCACCCGAGGCCGCGACCCTGCGGATACGCGGCGGCCTGGCGGGACGGATCGGTCGGGCGCCGCTGGCCGTGTCCTGGGCCGTGGTGGGGCTGATCCTGGTCGCCCTGGCCTGGCCGGGCGCGTTCACCTCGCTGGCACCGGACGCCGCGGATCCCGCCGTCGCACTCGCCCCGCCGGGAGGCGGCCATCCGCTCGGCACGGACGAGCTCGGCCGCGACATCCTCAGCCGGATCGTCTACGGGGCCAGGCCGTCGCTGCTGATCGGCGTCGGATCCACCCTGATCGCACTCGTGATCGGCGCGGCGCTCGGTGTCGCCGCCGCGACCTGGGGCCGGCGGGCGGACACCGTGATCATGCGCCTGGCCGACGTGCTGCTCGCCTTTCCCGGCCTTCTGCTGGCGCTGCTGGTCATCGCGACGCTCGGACCGGGCTCCACCAACTCCGTGATCGCGCTGGCCTGCGCGACGATGCCGGGATTCCTGCGCATCGCACGATCGCAGAGCCTGGTGGTCCGCCGGTCCGACTTCGTCCGCGCCGCCGTCGTCCTCGGTCGCCCGCCCCTGTCGATCCAGCTGCGCCACGTGCTGCCGAACGCGCTGCCTCCGCTGCTCGTCTTCTCGATGATCAACATCGGCTCGGCAATCATCGCGGGGACGACGCTCAGCTTCCTCGGCCTGGGTCCGCGCGCGCCGCAGGCCGAGTGGGGGTCGATGCTGTCCACCAGCCGCAACTACCTCGCCGTCGCCTGGGCCCCCGCGGTGTTTCCCGGCGTCGCCATCGCCCTGACCGTCGTCGCGCTGAACATCGCCGGCCGGGACCTGCAGCGCCGCTTCGAGCGCCGGGAGTCGGTGCCCCGTGCCTGACTCCGCGACCGGGCCACGGCGCCCGCCAGCCCCCGCGCCGGGCCCGCCCGGGCGGCCGTTGCTGGACGTGCGCGACCTGCGAGTCACCTTTCCGGCGCATCGCTCCCGCGTTCGCCCCGTGCGGGGCGTGGACCTCACCCTCGCCGCAGGCGAGTGCCTGGCCATCGTCGGCGAGTCGGGGTCGGGCAAGAGTGTGACGGTGCGCTCCCTGCTCGGCCTCGCCGGACCGCGGGCGCGCGTCGAGGCCGAAAGGATGGACCTCGACGGCGAGGACCTGCTCTCCATGTCCGCGCGTCGCCTGCGCCAGGTCCGCGGCGGCAGCATCGGCCTGGTGCTCCAGGACGCGCTGGTCTCGCTCGATCCGTTGCGGCCGGTCCGCGCCGAGATCGCCGAGGCGCTGCGCAACCATCGGGTGGTCGCCGGTCGGGACGTCCCCGGCCGCGTCGTCGACCTGCTGGACCAGGCCGGAGTCCCCGAGCCGGAGGTGCGCGCCCGCCAGTACCCGCACGAGTTGTCCGGCGGACTGCGCCAGCGAGCACTGATCGCCGCGGCGATGGCCGCGGAGCCGCCCATCCTCGTCGCCGACGAACCGACCACCGCGCTCGACGTCACCACCCAGGCGAGGCTGCTAGCCTCGCTGGCAGGCCGCAAGTCCGCCGGCACGGCCCTGTTGCTCGTCAGCCACGACCTCGCGGTCGTCGCCGGGATCGCGGACCGGGTGGCGGTGATGTACCAGGGCCTGATCGTCGAGCAGGGACCGGCGGCGGATCTGCTCAGCACACCGGCGCACCCCTACACCCGGCTCCTGCTCGCGGCCGTGCCCTCGGCGGCCAACCGGGGCCTGCCGCTCGCGCCCCCCACGACGGCCGCCGCCACCCCGCGGCCCACCGGCGGATGCGTGTTCGCGCCGCGATGCCCGCAGGTGACCGACCGGTGCCTCGAACAGCGACCGACCGCGGTACCGGTCGGGCCCGGTCGGTCGGCCCGCTGCTGGTACGCCGAACCCGCCCGGCCCACCGCACCCGCGGCGCCCGCCCGGTCCCTGCCGGTGCAGGCCCGGCCGGTGCAGGCCACCGCGCCCATCCTGACCGCGAGCGGGCTGACCAAGTCCTTTCCCGGGCCGGACGGCTCGGCCCGCCGCGCCGTCGATGACGTGTCGTTCGAGCTTCGACCGGCGGAGATCCTCGGGGTCGTCGGCGAGTCGGGATCCGGCAAGACCACGGTCGCCAACCTCATCCTCGCGCTGCTGGCACCCGACTCGGGCACGGTGCTTCTAGACGGCGAGGCATGGTCGCGACGACCCGAGCCACAGCGCCGCCCGCTGCGGCGACGGATCCAGCTCGTGCCGCAGGATCCGCTCGGCTCCTTCGACCCGCGGTACACCGTCGCGCGCATCGTCGGCGAGGCCGTGCCGGAGCGGGGCGACCAGCGGCGCCGCCGCGTCGCCGCGTTGCTGGACCGGGTCGGTCTCGCCGCGGGCCTGCTGGACCGCCGTCCGGCGCAGCTGTCCGGTGGGGAACGACAGCGGGTCGCCGTCGCCCGCGCCCTGGCCCCCGAGCCCGCGGTGCTGGTCTGCGACGAGCCGGTCTCGGCGCTCGACGTGTCCGTCCAGGCCCAGATCCTCGACCTGTTCGACGGCCTGCGCCGCGACCTGGGCACCGCCATGCTCTTCGTTTCGCACGACCTCGGCGTCGTCCAGCATCTCAGCGATCGGGTGATGGTCATGCGCGCCGGCCGCGTGGTCGAGGCGGGCGACGCCGACGAGGTCTTCGAACACCCGGGCCATCCCTACACCCAGGACCTGCTCGCGGCGCTGCCCCGGTTGCGGCCCGGACGCGTCGACCTCGCCAAGGACGGTGGTGCGCGACGGGACACGACCGGCTACGCAAGGACAACTGGCGAGCCACTACCGTAGTCGTGGGCCCGCCTGCGCGACATCGAGACCGCGCATCGCACGCACGACCCGGCACGCCCTTGCCGTCAGCAGTGTGACCGTCGCCCGACAGCAATCCCCTGCAGATCCGCGCCACGGAGGGAAGCAACGTGACCACTGCATCCGGCCTGCGCCTGTCAGTCCTCGACACGGCCCCGGTCTGGTCGGACACCACGCCCGCGACCGCGCTCAACGAGGCCGTGGAACTCGCGCGAGCGGCCGAGTCCGCGGGCTACGTGCGCTACTGGCTGGCGGAGCATCACAACACGCCAAGCGTGGCGAGCGTGACACCCGCGGTCCTGGCCGCCCGGCTGGCCGCCGCCACCACGAGCCTGCGCGTCGGCTCGGGCGGGGTGATCCTGCCCAACCACCCGCCGCTGATCGTCGCCGAGCAGTTCGGGACGCTGCAGGCCCTCTTCCCCGGGCGGATCGACCTGGGCATTGGCCGAGCCGGCGCGCTGGACGGCCCCACCGCGACGGCGCTGCGCCGGGGTGCGGACCGCGACTTCCCTGCGCATCTGGCCGAGCTGTTCGGCTACTTCTCCCCGGCGGACCCGCGGCACCCGCGTCCGGTCCAGGCCGTCACCGCGGTGGGCAACGCGCCGGACGTCTGGCTGCTGGGGTCGAGTCCCGACAGCGCGCGGCTCGCCGGCAGGCTGGGCCTGCCCTACGCGTTCGCTCATCATTTCAACCCCGCCGGCGCGGCGGCCGCCGCGGCGGAATACCACCGCGCCTTCGAGCCGTCGCCCGTGCGCGCCCGGCCCGATCTCATCCTGGCCGCCACCGTCGTCGTCGCGCAGACCGATGCCGAGGCGGCCCGGCTGGCGCTCCCGGTCGCGGTCAGCATGGTGCTGCTGCGCTCAGGGCAACCGCCACAGCTGCTGCCGACCGACGCCGAAGCCGCGCGGTATCCGTTGACCCCCGCGCAGCGCGCGGCTGTCGCCGAGCGCCTGGAGACCCATGTGATCGGGGGGCCGGATCGCGTCCGGGCGAAGATCGCGCAGCTCGTCGAGGCGACCGGCGCCGCCGAGGTCATCGCGACAACGTCGACCCACGACTTCGGCGCGCGGGTGCACTCCTACGAGCTCCTCGCGAAGGTCGCCGAGGAGCTCTGAGCGCGGGGCCGGCGCCGAGCGACCGGCGCGGCCCTCGCGGCGCCGGTCAGCCGGCGGGGGTGGTCGAGGCGATGATCGCGGCGCCGCTCTCGTTGTACTGGCGGTAGTAGTGGATCAGGCCGTCACGGATGCGCAGCATGACGAAGTACGTCGTGCGGTACGAACCGCCGGTCGTCGTCACCGTCCCGGTCGCCGTGTACTCGACGAACCACAGCTCCGCGTCGCTGGTTTCGTAGACCACCGGCGACCTGACCTCGCCGAGCTTGATCGGGCTGGCCGCCTCCGCACCGGCGATCGTCGCCTTGATCTTCTCCCGGCCCTCGATGTGCCGCAGGACGGGAACCGTCATGAACGGCATGTCACAGACAGCGTCCTCGGCGAAGATGTCGGCGAAGCCCGAGTAGTCGTGCCGGCCCAGCAGCTCCAGCATTCGGTCAATGATGGTCCGGGGCGAGGCGTGGGGCACCGTCGTGCTGACGTCGGACATGATGGACAGACCTTTCGTCGAAATCGGGGATCGGAGGCGGTTCGGGCTGCTACCAGGTCACCGGCAGCGCTTCGACGGGCCGCATGAGATCGCCGCCCGTGAACCTGACCTCCTCGGGCTCGACGGCCAGCCGAAGTCCCGGGAGACGCGACGACAGTTGCTCGAGGGCGATGCCGATCTCCGCTCTGGCCAGATAGGCGCCCACGCAGTAGTGCGGTCCGGCCCCGAAGGCCAGCACCGGCGGCGCGTCCCGGTCGAGGCGGACCGTGTCGGGCTCGTCGTACACGGTCTCGTCCCGCATCGCCGAGGCCGTCGCGACGAACACCGCCTGCCCCTTCTCGACGGTGCCCGAGGGCAACGTGACCCGCTCGGTGGCGAGGCGCAGCGAGCCACCGTTGCCCAGCGGGTTGTACCGCAGCATCTCCGCGACGGCCGACGGCACGAGCCCGGGATCGGCGGCCAGGCTCCGCCACAGCACCGCGTCGTCGCGCAGCAGGACGAAGAACGACTTCCCGAGGACGTTGGACGTCGTCTCGTTGCCGGCGCCGATCAGGCTGAGGACGAGGTTCTCGAGCTCGGCCTCGGTCAGTTTGTCCTCGCCGTCGCGCGCCGCGATGAGACTGTCGAGGAGGAAGTCCTGCGGCTCCCGCCGGCGCTCGGCGATCAGCTCACGTACGTAGCCCATGAACTCGACCATGCGCCGGCCGCGCTCGGCGGGTTCCATCACGACGGCCGAGGCCAGCGCCATCGACCACGTGCGGAACCGGTCCGCGTCCCGCTCGGGCACGCCCATAAGCTGGCAGATGATGCGGATCGGCAGCGCGAGCCCGTAGGCCCGCACGAGATCGAGGGGACCCCCCTGCTTCTCCATGTCGTCGATCAGCTCACGGGCGGTCGCGCGGATCACCGGCTTCCACCGCTCGATGGCCCGCGGGGTGAAGGTGGCCGCGATAATCCGCCGTAGCCGCAGGTGGTCCGGACCCTCCTTGTTCAGGATGAACTCCGGGTCGTCCAGGGCGCTCGGCCCACGCATCACGCGCGGCGATCCGGGGGCGGTCAGGTTGTGGCTCAGCCGGGGATCGGACATGGCAGCGGCCACGTCGCGGTAGGTCACCAGCAGCACGCCGCGATCGCCACTGGGCAGCTGCACCTCGCCGAACGGGCACCGCGCGCGCCGCTCGGCGTACTCGTGCGGGGGGCTGCCCTGCGGGCCGTCGGGAAAAGGAAAGCGTGGAACCTCGTCGACGGACTCGGTCATCGCGCGGCCTCCGCACAGTCACTGGGAAACGGGTCAGGAACTCCGGGGTCCGCGGGCAGACGCTAATAGGAACGCCTAAAGCGTCACTTGGTCCACACGAATCACTCCGATCACATCCGATCGGCGCGACCCTGCCGTACTCTGTTCGCAACCCGAAACGGACCAAGTGTCCCTTTCGCGTCTGACGTGACCGTGGGATGCCCATGACCCGCGGTCCACCACCACCGCCCGACCCGGTGCCCGCCCATCCCGGGCACCTCCCAGGAGCCGCACATGACGACGGACCAGTCCCTGCACCTCGCGGTCGCGCTCAACGACGCCGGGTGGCATCCCGCGGCGTGGCGCGCGCCGGACGCGCGTCCGGCGGACCTGTTCACCGCCGCCTACTGGCAGGACCTCGCCCGCGAGGCCGAGCGGGGCCTGCTGGACTTCGTCACGATCGAGGACAGTTCGGAGATCCAGTCCGTCCAGGCCGGCCAGCCCGACGACCGGCACGACCAGGTGCGCGGCCGGCTCGACCCGCTGCTGGCGGCCACCACGATGGCGCTGGCGACCTCCTCGCTCGGCATCGTCCCGTCGGTGACCACGCGGACCGACCCGTACCGGCTCGCGACCGGCCTCGCCACGTTGGACCACCTCAGCGGCGGCCGGGCCGGCTGGCGCACGATCGCGGTCCACCGCGGCGCCGCCGGGCCGCTGCCGGCACACCGGGAACCACGCCCGTCCCCGCCGCGCACCCTGGACAATCCCGAGGTGGTGGCGTATCTGCGGCGCGGTTTCGCCGCGGGCTCACAGACCGTCGACCTGGTCCGCCAACTCTGGGACACCTGGGGCGATGACGCGCTCGTCCGTCAGCCGGACGCCGGATGGTTCGTCGACCCGGCGAAGGTGCGGGCCCTCGACATCACCGGCGACTGGTTCAGCGTGGACGGCCCCGCCACCACGCCGCGCCCACCCCAGGGGCATCCCGTCGTGATCACGCTGTCCCACACCCGCTACTCCCACGAGTTCGCGGCCCGGTCGGCCGACCTCGCCATCGTGACCCCGCCGGGCCTCGATGACCTCCCGCAGATCCTCGCCGACCTGCGGGAACAGGAGGCGACCGTCCCGCGGCCGGCTCCCCTGCGGGTGTACGCGGACCTGCTGGTACTGCTCGAGGACACGCAGGCGGCGGCGGACGAGCGCAGGGCCCGCCTCGACGAGCTGAACGGCACCCCCCTGACCTCCGATGCCCTGATCTTTACTGGCACCCCCGGCGATCTGGCCGATCTTCTCCATTCCTGGCGGTCACTGGGGGTGACGGGCTTCCGACTGCGGCCGGCGGCGCTGCCCCACGACCTTCTCGCGATCACCCAGGGCCTCGTCCCCGAGCTGCGCGACCGTGGCGTCCTGCGCTCCCGGTACGGGAGCGGATCGCTGCGCGAGCGGCTCGGCATCGCGGCCGCGGCGCCGGCCCGGCTGGCGGCCTGGGCCAGCTGACCGACCCGGTCAGGATCGGGTAGCCGGGCGCTCGCTGACCGCCGCGCCTGCTTGAAAAGCGGACTGGCGGTCCGTATCGTCGAAACGGACCACCTGTCCGAATCGCCTGGCCACCCATCCGGCCTCGATCTCCGCCCGGAGGCACGTGTCATGACCAGCCAGGACCAGCAGGCCGCACTGGCCGGGCCGGCCCAGCCAGTGATCGTGGAGCCCGCCACCGATCCGGCTGCCGAGGCGCGACATCGACGTCGCCTCGCCGTCGCACTGGCGCTCATCGTCACCTGTCAGCTCATGGTGGTGGTGGACGGCACGATCGTGAACGTCGCACTACCCAAGATCACCGAAGACCTGTCGCTGTCCACCAGTGGCGCAGCCTGGGTCCAGGTCGGGTACTCGCTCGCCTTCGGCGGCCTGCTGCTGCTCGGCGGGCGCGCCGGCGACGCGTTCGGGCGGCGTCGGCTGTTCGTCGGCGGGCTCGTCGTGTTCACACTCGCCTCCCTCGCCGCCGGGCTGGCCGGCAACGCCGAGATGCTCATCGCCGCGCGGGCGGTGCAGGGCGCCGGAGCGGCGTTCGCGGCACCCGCGTCACTCGCCCTGCTGGCGACCACGTTCGCCGACGGGCCCGCGCGCCACCGGGCGCTCGGCGTGTTCTCCATGATGGCCGGACTCGGACTGACCCTCGGCCTGATCCTCGGCGGGCTGCTGGCCACCGCCTCCTGGCGCTGGGTGTTCTTCATCAACCTGCCGTTCGGCGCCGCCACCGCGCTGCTCGCCCCGCGGTTCCTGAAGGACACTCCGCGCCACTCGGCCCGGTTCGACGTCGGCGGTGCCATCACCTCCGCGCTGGGGGTGGCCTCGCTTGCCTACGGCTTCATCCGCGCCGCCTCCGACGGATGGTCCGACGGCCTCACTCTGAGCGCGTTCGGCGCCGCGGCGGTCCTGCTCGTCGCCTTCGCACTGATCGAGCGTGGCGCCGAGCAGCCGATCGTCGCCTACCGGCTGCTCGGCCAGCGCACCCGCGCCGCCGCGTACACCAACATGCTGCTGCTGGGCGCGGCCATGGGCGGCGTCATGCTGTATATGTCGGTCTTCGTCCAGCAGGTGCTGGGTTTCAGCGTGCTGCGCGCCGGGCTCGCGTTCCTGCCCATGGCGGCGCTGCAGTTCGTCTGCGCGCGCACCGCGCCGACAATGATGACCAAACTTGGCGGCAAGCGGCTCACCACGATCGGCACAGTGATGCTCGCCGGGGCGGCGGTCTGGCTGGTGCTGCTGGACGACCGGTCCAGCTATCCGGCGAGCGTGCTCGGGCCGCTGTTGCTGTTCGGCGTCGGCATCGGGTTGACGTTCATGCCGCTGAACTCGGTGATCCTCGCCGGGCTGCCGCCCCAGGCCACCGGCTCCGCCTCCGGCCTGCTCCAGTGCCTGCAGCAGGTCGGCTCGACCATGGGCGTCGCGGTGCTGACCACGGTGTACGGCACCTCGCTGCGCGACTCCGCCGCTCACCCGGTGCCAGGGCTCAGCCCGGCCGCGCAACTCCGGCACGCGTGGGCCGAGGGCATCGCCTCGGCGATGTACGTGCCCGCGGCACTGGCCGCCGCCGCCGTCGTCCTCGCGGTGGTCGTCATCCGTGACCCCGCACGGTCCGCTCCACAACAGTGACCGGTCCCGACCGGCCGCGCGTCTGTGCGATTCTGGCGGTGCACACACCAAGGGGGCCACGATGACGCCGACAGCGACCCCGCGCATCCACGCGGACCAGTCAGCACAGGGTCAACCTGTCCGGGCGGACGCGGCCCGCAACCGCGCCCGGGTGTTGTCCGCGGCCCGGTCGGTCTTCGCGGCCCAGGGGGCGGACGCCTCGCTGCACGAGGTCGCCCGGTTCGCCGGCGTCGGCGTCGGCACCGTCTACCGGCACTTCGCGACCCGCGAGGCCCTGCTGGAGGCCGTGCTCTCCGACCGTTTCGAATCCCTGCGGCAGCTGGCGGCCGAGCCCGCCGCGGGGCTGAGCGCCGAGGACGCGCTGCTGGAGTGGATCGGCGCGTTCGTCCGGCACCTGACCGCCTACCGGTGGCTGGCGTCGTCGCTGATGCCGACCCTGCACCACGAGTCATCCCTGCTGTACCAGGCGTGCCGGGAGATGCGGATGGCGGTGGACGGCCTGCTCCGGGCGGCCCAGGCCGCCGGCTCGTTCCGCTCCGATCTGGATACCTCGACACTGCTGAAGCTGATCAACGCCATCGCGCTCACCGCCGAGCAGACGTCGGACGACGGTGCCCGACTGCTCGACTTCGTCATGACGGGACTGCGCCCCCGGAGCTGATCCCCTCCGGACCCCACCGAGCACGCGGACGACCAACGGCGGCGGCCAGCCGCCATCTGGAGGCGCGCCATGCCCGAAAACAGCCGCTTACACCTCGCCGTCGCCCTCGCCGATGCCGGGTGGCACCCGGCGGCCTGGCGCGACTCCGACGCGGGCGGCGGCGACCTGCTCACCGCCGACTACTGGGGCGAGCAGATCGTCGAGGCGGAGCGGGGACTGCTGGACTTCGTGACGATGGAGGACTCCCCCGCCCTGCAGTCCGCCCGCCCCGGCACTCCCGACGACCGCGCCGACCAGGTCAGCGGCCGCCTCGACACCCTGCTGGTCGCCGCCTACACCGCCCGGCTGACCACGCGCATCGGACTGGTGCCCGCCGCCACCATCCACTCCGACCCCTTCCGGCTGGCGACCACGGTTGCCACGCTCGATCACCTCACCGGCGGCCGCGTGGGCTGGCGTCCGCTGTCCGCCGCGCACGGCGTGTCCATGCCCGGTCCCCGCCGGACGCCGCCGCGGTTCACCAGCCCCCGCGACCCTGGCGTGGCCGAATACCTGACCGGCGCTGTCGCACGCCGAGCACTCGCACCGGTTCGCCGTGGGCAACGCCGACGTCGTCTTCCTCACCCCGCGGGAGACCGACGCGGTGACCGCGACCGTGGACTGGGTCCGCAAGCTCGAGGCGGAGGCGGGCCGCAGGTCACCCCTGCGCGTCTTCGCCGACCTCGTCGTCTTCCTGGACCGGACCGAGCAGGAGGCGCGGACCCGCCTGCGACGGCTGGACGCGCTGGCGGGCGCGGAGACCACCTCGGACGCACTGATCTTCACCGGAACCCCGGAGGGCCTCGCCGACCTGCTCGCCGACTGGCACGGCCTCGGGGTCGAGGGGTTCCGGCTCCGCCCCGGCGTCTCGCGCCACGACCTGCCGGCCATCACCCGCGGCGTCGCCCGGCCCTGCGGGAGCGCGGGCTGTTCCGCGGTGGTTACGAGGCCACGACCCTGCGGGAACGGCTGGGCCTGCCCCGCCCGGCCGTCGGCGCGGGCATCCCCTGACCGGACGGCACGACCGAAACACTGACCCGGGTCGGCGTGCCGTCCTGGCTGGCGGCACGGGCCGCGAGCTTAACCACACCAAAGCCGGGTTTTAGCCGCCCGGGCGACGATCGAGAGGTAGCGGCCCCGGGCCCCTCGATCGTGGTGCGCAGGCGTTCCTGCCTCACTCCTGGGCGTCGGCGGGGCCAGCCGCCGACCAGGAGTGAGGATGGACGACACCCAGACCGCCGTCCCCGAATCCGCCAGCCAGCTGTTCGCCGCGTTCCAGCGTGGCGACCTGGCATCTCGCTATGCCGAGGTGCCAGGTTGGCTCGCCGCCCTGCCGGACGCCGAGCGCCTCCGCGCCGGCCACCTGCTCGCCCGCCTCGATCCGGACGACGTGCTGCGAGCCCATCCGACGACACCGGTCCTCACCTTGGCGATCACCGGACATGGCACCCTGGCGCCGCTGCTGGCGCCGCTGACGATGCAGCTGGCCCGGCATGGCCTGCTGCTACGCCCGGTGGTCTCGGCGTTCGACGGCTACGTCTTCGACCTCGCGGACCCGACAAGCCGCCTCTACGCCGAGAAGCCCGACCTGACGCTGTGCGTGCTGGATCCGATGGTCGTCCTCGACGAACTGCCCGTGGAGTGGCAACCCGCGGACGTGGCCCGCGCGTTCGACGAGAAGGTCCAGCTCCTCGAGCACCTGGTGACCGAGTTCGAAGCGCGCGGACGGGGAGTGCTCGTCCTCAACACCCTGCCGCTGCCGCGGCTGTGGCAGGCGCAGCTCGTCGACCTCGGCGCCCGCGCGACACTCGGCGCGCTGTGGCGGGAGGCGAACGCGCGGCTGCTGCGGCTGGCCGCGGGCCACCCGAGCCTGGTCGTCGTCGATCTCGATCCGTTCCTCGCCGACGGTGTCGCGCTCACCGAGCAGCGGCTGAGCACCTACGCCAGGGCGCACCTGTCCCCGGCCCTGCTCGCCGTCTATGCCGCGGAGGTGGGGCATCTCGCCCGGCACCTCGCCGGGCGCACCCGCAAGTGCCTGGTGCTCGATCTCGACGGCACGCTGTGGGGAGGAATCCTCGGCGAGGACGGCGTCGAGGGCATCGAGGTCGCCGACGCGCCGCGGGGCGAGGCGTTCGCCCGCTTCCAGCGGGTGGTGCGCCAGCTCGGATCCCAGGGCGTGCTGCTGGCGATCGTGAGCAAGAACGACCGTGACCTGGTCCGGGAGGCCCTGCGCCGCCGCACGGACATGCCGCTGCGGGAGGACGACTTCGTGCGTGTCACGGCGAGCTGGCGGCCCAAGCACGAGGCCCTGGCCGACCTCGCCGAGGCGCTCAACCTCGGGCTGGACAGCCTCGTCTTCGTCGATGACAGTCGCTTCGAGTGTGAGCTGGTCAGCCGGGAGCTGCCCGCCGTCGCCGTCGTGGCGCTCGACGACGAGCCGGCGTCGCACCCGACGCGGCTGCTGTCGGACGGCTGGTTCGCCACCCGGGGGCTCACGGCGGAAGACCGGACCCGCGTGACGAAATACCGCGAGGAGGCCGACCGGAACGATTTCCTGCAGAGCTTCGACTCGCTGCAGGGATACCTGCGCGAACTGCGGGTCTCGGTCCGCCTGGCGGACGCCGTCGAATCCGACGTACCGCGCGTCTCCCAGCTCAGCCTGCGCACGAACCAGTTCAATCTCACCACCCTGCGGATGCAGCCCGGGGACGTCCACCAGCTGCTCGCCGACCCGCACTCCCGGGTGCTCACCATCCGCTCCCGCGACCGGTTCGGCGACAACGGACTGGTCGGCGCCGTGTTTATGCGGCGCTCCGGCCCGGACGTTCACATTGACAACTTCGTGCTCAGTTGCCGGGTCTTCTCCCGCGGCATCGAACAGGCCTGTCTTTCCACGATTCTGGACCAGGCCCGGGCCAGTGGCGCGCGGGCCGTGCACGGCACCTACCGGCCCTCCGCCCGCAACGGATTCGTCCACGACCTCTACCCGCGCTACGGATTCGAACGGGTGCCCACGGCCGGCGACCACGCGGACGGCGACATCGCGTGTTTCCGGCATTCCCTCGCCGAGCCGCTGGAGACGCCCGAGCATCTGCACGTCGACGCCGACCCCGGAGAGGGCACCGCATGATCACCATCGACGAGTTCGTCGAACTCCTGCGCGGCGAGCTGGGCCTGCCGCTGACCGAGGCCGACACGGAGCTCGACCTCGACCAGGTGCCCGGCTGGGATTCGGTGCACCTGCTGGCCCTGCTTTCCGTCCTCGAACAGCGGACCGGCGCGCCCATCTCGCTACCCGACGTCCTGGCGGCCACCAGCCTCCGCGACGTGCACACCGTGGTCTGCACGTCCGCGCCGTCTCCTCGTCCGGCCGGCTGACCAGACGAGATGACGCGACTGACGCGACTGACGCGGTCGATCAGGCGTGCCGCGGCGTGGCTGTTCGAGGGCTGGACCGCGATGGTGACGGTCCGCGGGCCGCACGGAGTGGTCGCCGGCTGCTTCGCCCCCTCGTGGACGTTTCCGCTCTGCTGGCTGGCACCGGTCCCCGGGGAGGCGGAACCCGAGCCGGGCGCTCCCGCACCATCGCCCCCTCCCGCCGACTCCCCGGTGACCGGCCTGGACCTGGCCGGCCCGCCCCCCGGGCACCCGGAGCGCCTGTGCCCGCTGGTCCCCCCGAACCCGGTGGAGAGGCAGCTGTGGCATCAGCTCCGCCCGGCCCCACCGCCGCGCGGTGCCGGGGCTGACGCCAGCCCCCCGGACCCGGCCGGGGACGGGCGCGACCATCGCGGGCAGCGCCGCAGGATGGGGCGTTCGACCAGGTAGTAGGACGCGGCGGCCAGGACCACCGAGAGCAGGCCGGCGGCGAGGATGGCCGGCCAGCGGCCAAGGGCGCCGGTCAGGCCGGGACCCCAGTGGGCGACCACGGGAAAGTGCCAGAGGTAGAAGCCGTAGGAGATCCGGCCGAGCCAGGCGAGCGGCGCGACCGCGAGGGCGCGGAACAGCCAGGTCGTCGGACCCGCCTGGGTGAGGGCGAGCACGACGGCCCCGGCGAGCAGGGCGACGACGGTGTAGCCGCCGCGGCACATCGACGTCGCCCGTGGTCCCCAGCCGCTCGGCGCGATCACCGTCGCCACCGCCAGCAGTGCGAACGCCACCGTGCCGACGGCCGGCAGCACTCCCGTGATCCGGTCGAGCCCGCGCCGCCAGGCACCCGGGGCCGCGACCGCCGGACCATCCACGCCGACCGTCGCCACGCCGACCGTCGCCACGCTGCCGCCGCCGGCGCGCGCGCCGCTGGTGGCGGTCGGCCGGGGACGCGCCGCGCGCAGCCAGGCGGCCAGCGCGCAGCCGACGAGCAGCGTGTCCGCCCTGGTGTCCAGGCCGAAGTACATCCGGGTCGCCGACGCGCCGAACGCGGCCAGCACGTTGCGCCACAGCGCGACCGCGGCCACCCCGGCCAGCAGCACCACCGGCAGCCGGCGGGCGAGCCGCGGCCGGCGGCACAGGGCGACCAGCACCGGCGGCCAGAGCAGGTAGAACTGCTCCTCCGCGGACAGCGACCAGGTGTGGCCGAGCCAGCCGGCCCCCGTGCTCTGCCGCACCACCTGGACGTAGTTGTTCACATACATCGCCGACGCGGCCAGGCTGCCCAGGAACTCACCGAGCGCACCGGCCCGCCCGTCGATCCCCGTCACCACCGCGACCAGGCCGACCAGGGCCAGCAGCCAGAACGCCGGCAGCAGCCGGTAGGCGCGCCGCACGTAGAACCGAATCAGGGACACCTCGCCCGCCCGGTCCCGTTCGGCCAGCAGCTGCCCGGTGATCAGGAAGCCGCTGAGCACGAAGAACACGTCGACACCGAGGTAGCCGCCGGGCAGCGCGTCCATGTGGAACACGAGCACGCACAGCACCGCGAGCGCTCGCAGACCGTCCAGTGCCGGGTTGCGACCGAGACCGCCACCTCCACCACTCTCGTCGCTTCCACCGGAACCACCGGTGTCCGCGCGTTCGCGACGAACCCGGTCCAGCGGTGGGGGTTCGCGTCGTACCAGCGTGTCGAGGCCGCCGTGCTCCGCCATCCGCTCTCCCTCGGCGCCGTCAGGTTGCTGCCCGTCTGCCTCCCCCAGTGAGTCGTTCCTATGCCCCGAACCTGGGAGTGGCCTGTCAGCCGGGCCCGACGACCGGCTGGCGGAGGACCGAACGGCGCCGGATCGCGAGACATGGGCGCACAGGCCCCGGCACGCCCGCCCTGGTAACGCCCGCCCTGGTAACGCCCACCCCGGTTCGCACAGCCGACTCCGTCCGCCCACGGCGGCCGTCGGCAGGACCGGAAGGTCGTCCCTAGACTGATCGGGTGGTCGTGAGCCTCACTCTCCTGGACGGGGTGCGCTGGAGAGGCGCCCCGGTGGTGGGTGACCGGTCACGGGCGCTGCTGGCGGCGCTGGCCGCCGAGCACGGGCGCGCGGTGCGCGCGCAACGGCTGGTCGAGCTGATCTGGTGTGGCGAGCCGCCGGTGAACGCGGCCAAGGGCCTGCAGGTGGTCGTCTCCAGGACCAGGGCGCTCTGCGGTGCCGAGGTGGTGGCACGCGACGGTGCGGGATACCGGCTCGCCCTGCCGGCGGAGCAGGTCGACAGCTGCCTGCTCGGCCAGCGTGTGACGGAGGCCGGCCGGCTCCTGGCGACCGATCCGCTCGCCGCCGCCAGCCTGGTCCGGGGTGCGCTGGAACTCGGCGCGTCCCTGCCGGCGGTGTCGGTGGAGGAGGAGGGTCCGCTCGCCGACGTGCGGCGGGTGGCAGAGCGGGAGCTGGCTGCCGCCCGGATCCTGCTGGCCCAGGCCACAAGCCGGGCGGGGCGGCACGCCGAGGCGCTGCCGCTGCTGGAGGAGGCCCACGCGCGCCACGCCGACGACGAGGGCCTGCTGGCCGACCTGCTGCGCAGCGAGGCGGCGGCGCGTGGGCCGGCGGCGGCGCTGGGCCGGTTCGAGCGCCACTGCCGGGACCTGCGCGAACAGCTGGGCACCGGGCCCGGGGAGGCGCTCACCCGGGTCCAGCGCGAGCTGCTCGCCCTCGACCGGCCGCAGGTCCGGGACGGGACGGGATCCGGTACGACGCCACTCCGTTGCGGATCGATGAGCGATAGCGCTCGCCGTTCACGCCGCCGGCACTTGCGCGCCGGCACTCCTGGTCTGACCGGCCTTGGCCGTGCCAGGTTCCCGCTTCCCAGCCACCCGCCCGTTCATGCGGGTCTTATGGTCGGCTCCACGGGCGTTTACCGTCTCCGACGTACTAGCGGCGACGAGGTGACGCAGGTTGATCGCGGCGTTCAGGTCGCGGTCGATCACCAGCCCGCAGGACTGGCATGC